>CALEMZ010000172.1 GCA_937910975.1 uncultured Pseudorhodobacter sp.
GCGCCAAATGCGCTCCAAAGGCAAATCTTCCATCAAGCCCATGCCACCGTGAATCTGAATCGCCTCATCCGCGATCATCGCCAGCACCTCGGTCGCTTTCAGCTTGGCCATGGACATATCGGCCTCCGTCACCGTGCCCTCATCAAAGCGCCACCCGGCCTCCCAAGTCAGCAACTCCGCTGCCTTCAACTCCATCGCCATATCGGCCAACTTGAAGCTAACCCCCTGAAATTTACCAATCTTCTGCCCAAACTGTTTGCGTTCCGCCGCATATTGCACCGAATGACCCAAGGCCCTGTCTGCCCGACCCAGTGAGGTGGCCGCGACTTGCAGGCGGGTGGCACCCAGCCAAGTATTGGCCAGCTCAAACCCTTTATGCACCTCGCCCAACACTTGAGAGGCAGGCAGGCGGCAATTATCAAATTCCAATATCGCGTTGGTATAGCCCCGGTGGCTGACGTTGCGATAACCGTCGCGCACTGTGAACCCTAGCGTACCTTTATCAACGAAAAACGCCGTGATCAGGCGTTTCGGCCCGCGCGGTGTGTCCTCTTCACCGCTCGCCATAAACACGATCGCGAAATCAGCGATATCGGCATGGCTGATGAAATGCTTGGTGCCGTTAAGTACCCAATCCGCGCCGTCCAGCCGCGCGGAGGCCTTCATCCCCCGCAGGTCCGAGCCTGCGCCCGGCTCCGTCATCGCGAGGCAATCCCATTTCTCGCCGCAAATACAAGGGTGCAGGTATTTCTCGCGCTGCTCCGGCGTTCCGGCCAGCAAGATGTTCGAGGGGCGCGCCACGCAGGTCCAATGCAGCGCATAATTGGCGCGGCCCAGCTCGCGCTCATACAAAAGCCATGACAGGGTATCGAGGCCAGCGCCCCCCACCTCCTCAGGCATATTCGCCGCATAAAGCCCTGCGCCAATCGCCTTGGCCTGCACCTCGCGGATGATCTCCATCGGCAAATGACCTGTGCGTTCCACCAGTACCTCATGCGGATAAAGCTCGGCTTCCACAAAGGCGCGGGTGGTGTCCACGATCATGCGCTGTTCGTCCGTCATACCGAAATGCATGGTTACACCTTTGGATCGGGGTTGATGGTAAAGCCATCGACAGCAATAACCTGGCCGGACACGCGCGGGGCGCTGGCCAGAAACACCGCCATATCGGCCACGTCCTGTGCGGTCACAAGGCAACCCAGCGCCGTGCCAGCGGCATAGCCTGCCGCCACCGCCTCACGCGTCATACCCTTGGCTTTGGCTTCGGCCTCAAACACCCGGTCGATGCGGGGACCTTCGACCGAGCCGGGGCAAATCGCGTTGCAGCGGATGCCAAATTCGCCCAGTTCCATTGCCGCCGTTTTCATCAGCCCGATAATCCCCCATTTCGCCGCCGCATAAGGGCTGCGGAACGGAAAGCCAAAAAGCCCGGCGGTAGAGGAGGTGAAGACCATCGCGCCCCCCTTGACCTTCATCAGGGGGGCCGCGTGTTTCACCGTCAAAAACGCCCCATCTAGGCAGACGGCCAGACATTCGCGCCATTCGCCCAGATCGGTGTCTACAATTGCGCTGGTCGGGCCTTTGATGCCTGCGTTGACGCAAAGCGTATCAAGCCCCCCCCATTCGGTCTGCACCTGCGCCATCAAGGCGGCCATGCCCGCCTCATCCGCAACGCTGACACAGGTGCCGCGCAGCCCCGCGGGCAGAGAAGCAACGGCGGCGGCATCTACATCCGTTACCCAAACCTGCGCGCCTGTGGCGGCGAAGGCCTGCGCCATAACAAGCCCGATGCCATTCGCCCCGGCGGTGATCAGAACCCGGCTCATTTGCGCTGGCCCGTGAAGCGCCCCACCGCCGCGTCGCGCGGCAGGTCGGCATGGGAGGCGGCAATGGGCAGCACGCGTTCAAGGATCACTTTGGGGGCGGCAACCGCCCGCCCGGCCTTCATATCTACGTGCAAAAGCATCTGTTCAATGGTTGCCATATCCACGCCATCCTTTTGAATACGCATGAAAATATGCATCCGTTTTTCATCCGCGGACAGCAATTGCAAAGAGCCCGTCAGCCGGTCGCCCAGCTTCGCCTCACCCTTATGGATGATATGAGTTTCGGCGGTGTAATAGCTGAAACCAGTTGCAACATAATCCATATCCGCCCCGATAAAGCGCAAGAACGCGTCCGAGGTTTCCGAAGCTGCAAAGAGGTAGCGGCTTTCGGTCATATGGCCGTTGTAATCAATCCAGCTTGGCAACACCTGCATATGCGCCATGATCATCGGCGCGCCTGCGGGGGCCGGGTCTGGCAAGACCACGCGGCGGCGCGCATCATGCTCGCGAAGCACTTTGCCCGCGCCCCAGTTGCGATCCTTCAGGCTGCGTAAAAAGCCCACGAGGTTACTATCACGGATTCGCTCCAGCTCACGGATCGTATAGACACCTGATTGCGCGTCGGACTGGCCTGCGATCAGATCCACCAATTCCTCGGTGAACTCCGGCACATCCGTCAGCTTGGTCCATGGCCATTGCAGGCAGGGACCGAACTGCTCCATGAAATGCTTCATGCCCGCCTCACCGCCCGCGACGCGGTAGGTTTCAAACAGCCCCATCTGCCCCCAGCGCAACCCAAAACCCATGCGGATCGCCTCATCAATCTCTTCCGTCGTGGCCACACCATCCCTGACCAACCAAAGCGCCTCGCGCCACACGGCCTCAAGGAAACGGTCCGCAATATGGGCATCAATTTCCTTGCGCACATGCAAAGGAAACATACCGATTTCGCGCAATATCTCCTTGGCGCGCTCAATCGCACTGGGGTCGCTTGCCGGGGAAGGCACCACCTCGGCCAAAGGCAACAGATAAACCGGGTTGAACGGATGGGCGACAAAGATCATCGCCGGATTGGCCGCGCCTTCTTGCAACTGGCTGGGCATGAAGCCCGAGGTGGAAGAACCGATCAGCGTATCGGGGTGCGATTGCTGGATCTGCGCAAAGACCCGGTGCTTCAACTCCAGCCGCTCTGACACAGATTCCTGAATATATTCAGCGCCTTCCACGGCTTCTGTGATCGTATCAGCAAAGCTCAGAACACCCTCAGCGCACATCGGAATATCCGATAGCGCCGGAAGGGCAGCGCGCGCATTGGTCAAAACCTCACCGATCTTGCGCGCGGCCTCCGGGTCCGGATCAAACACAGAAACATTCCAGCCATTAAGCAAGAACCGCGCTGCCCAACCGCCGCCAATAACCCCACCCCCGATAATCGCCGCTTTGCGTGTCATATTCGTCTCCGCCCTCAAAAGAAATTGCCCGCGCGGGGCGTTAGCATTGCAAGATCCGTCGCGTCAGGCCGCTGCGCCGCCTTTCGCCACGGCCCTTATTTCGGCAAAGGTGCGCGCTTTTCCAGCTTCAACCGCACCCGCACTTCCGCAGGCGTGATCACCCGCGCGCCCATGGCCTCAATAATCCCCACTGCACGTTCCACCAATTGCGCATTGGTCGCCAGCACGCCCTTTTCCAGCCAGAGGTTATCCTCCAACCCCACGCGCACATTCCCGCCCGCCAATACAGCCGCCGCAACATATGCCATCTGGTTGCGGCCAATGGCAAACGCGCTCCATTGCCAATCGGCAGGCACATTATTGACCATCGCCATGAAGGTGTTGAGGTCATCGGGCGCGCCCCATGGCACCCCCATGCAAAGCTGCACCAGCACCGGATCAGGTATCACACCTTCACGTGCCAGCTCTTTGGCAAGCCACAGATGCCCGGTGTCAAATGCCTCAATTTCAATCCGCACGCCCGATGCCGCCATCCGCCGCGCCATGTCGCGCAGCATGCCGGGGGTGTTGACCATAACGTAATCGGCCTCGTTGAAATTCATCGTACCGCAATCGAGCGTACAAATCTCGGGGCGGCATTCGACCACATGCGCCACACGCTCTGTCGCCCCGGCCATATCCGTACTGGCCGCCATCCGCCCCATATTCTCGGTGCCGTCAAACATCAGATCACCGCCCATCCCGGCGGTCAGGTTCAAGACCACATCCGTGTCGCTGTCGCGAATACGCTCTGTCACCTCGCGGTAGAGTGCGGGGTCGCGCGAAGGCTTGCCTGTTTCGGGGTCGCGTACATGGCAATGCACCACCGCCGCGCCGGCCTTGGCCGCCGCAATCGCACTTTCGGCGATTTGGGCGGGCGCGCGCGGCACATGCGGACTGCGATCTTGCGTGCCTCCCGATCCGGTGACGGCACAGGTGATGAAAACTTCGCGGTTCATTTGCAACGGCATGGTATGTTTCTCCCTTATTGCGACGCAGCTTAACGTGCTTGGCAAAGGTTGTTTTGCACTTTACGAAAGATTCATGACAAAATCCGCAACTATTTTCGCCCCAGCCACCGCCCCGCTTAATCTTGCAGTGCTGGTCCTGCCGCAAGCCTCAATCCTGGAGGTCGCCTGCACGCTGGACCCGATGCGCGCGGCCAACCGGCACCTTGGGACGCAGGCCTATCACTGGCGCATTCTGTCGCCCGATGGCGCCCCTGTGCCGCTGACCTGCGGGATCGAACTTCCTGCCGCTGGCACGCTGGAACAAGCCACGGGGGCGGATGCGCTGGTGGTGATCGCGGGCTTCAAACAGGCCGAGGTTGCCACGCGGCCCCTGATCGCCGCCCTGCGCCGCGCCGCGCCGCGCTTTTCCGCGATTGGCGCGATTGATGCGGGGCCTTGGGTGCTGGCGCGCGCGGGGCTTTTGAACGGCTACCGCGCCACCGTCCACTGGGAGGATTTTGAGGATCTCGCCGCCGCCCATCCCGATATTGACGTGGCCCCAGATCGCTTTGTGATCGATCGCAACCGCTTTACCGCAGGCGGGGCCGCCCCCGCTGCCGATCTGATGCTGCACCTGATGTTACAGCGCCACGGGCCCGCCCTTGCGCGCCAGGTTGCCGCCAGTTTCATTACCGCGCCGCGCGACGGAGCAGAGCCGCAAATGCAAGCCGCCCGCCCAAGGTTGGACCCGCGCGTCGCCGTCGCTATCGCCCGGATGGAAAGGCAGTTAGACAGCCCCGAACCCATCGCGACGCTGGCCCGCAACCTCGGCCTCTCCGCCCGCCGTCTGGAAAGCCTGTTTACGGCGGCACTAAACCAAAGCCCCGCCGCCTATGCTTTGGACCTGCGCCTCGCAGCCGCCCGCCGCCTGATAACCGACACGCATCACCCCCTGGCCGAGGTGGCGCTGCGCACCGGATTTTCCTCGCATTCCACCCTCAGCCGCGCCTTTTCGCGCCACTTTGGCCAGCCGCCCTCAAGCCTGCGCAAGCACAACTAATTACAGCAACCCGCGCCCTTGAAGCAAAGGTTCCACCCCCGGCATCCGGCCCCGGAACTGCATATACAGCGCCTCGGCATCTTGCGACCCACCCGCCGAAAGAATGAACTTTTCCAACCGCGCGGCAACCTCTGGGTCAAACGCATCCCCCGCCTCTTCAAAGGCGGCAAAGGCATCGGCATCCATCACCTCAGACCACATGTAGCTGTAATAGCCCGAGGAATATCCATCCCCCGAAAACACATGCGCAAAATTCGGGGTGGCGTGGCGCATGCGAATGGCATGGGGCAGGCCCAAGCCCGCCAAGACCTCCGCCTGCATAACCATCGGATCGGCAGGGGCAGCGCCCTCATGAAACGCTAAATCCACCAGCGCCGAGGCCAAAAACTCCACCGTGGCAAAGCCCTGATCATAGGTCCCCGCCGCAAGCAACCGCGCCAGCATATCGGCAGGCATCGCCGCCCTTGTCTCGACATGCAGCGCGTGTTTTTGTAGCACTTCCGGCACCTCCAGCCAATGCTCATAAAGCTGGCTTGGAAGTTCCACAAAATCGCGTGCCACGCTCGTGCCAGAGATGAACCCATAGGTCACATCCGACAGCATCTGATGCAGCGCGTGGCCAAACTCATGAAACAGCGTGCGCGCATCGTCATAAGACAAAAGCGCCGGCTCCCCCTTGGCAAAATTGCATACATTCACCACGATAGGTCGTACCTCGCCCCCCAGCTTGCGCTGGCTGCGCATCGCCGAACACCACGCGCCCGAACGTTTGGAGCCGCGCGCGAAGTAATCCCCGATGAACACCGCGATATGTTTACCGTTGCGCGTCACCTCCCAAGCACGTGCATCGGGGTGGTAAAGCGGGGTATCCAAGGCACGAAACTCCAGCCCGAACAAACGGTTGGCACAATCAAACTGCGCGCCCAGCATCGCCTCAAGGCTCAGATAGGGCTTGAGCACGGCCTCATCGAGATCATGCTCAGCCTTTCGGCGCTTTTCGGAATAATAGCGCCAATCCCACGGCTCCAACGGCCCGTTGATGCCATCCGCCTGCATCATGGCCTCCAATACCTCTGCATCCGCTTCTGCTTTGGCTTTGGCTGGCACCCAGACCCGCATCAGCAAATCGCGCACCGCCGCCGGGGTTTTTGCCATCTCCGGCTCCAGCTTGAAATCAGCAAAGCTGGCATAGCCCAAAAGCTTGGCGCGTTCGTCGCGCAGCGCCAGCGTCTCGGCGGCAATGGCGCGGTTATCAAAGGCATTGCCATTCTCGCCGCGCGCCACCCAAGCCTCATAGGCCTTTTTCCGCAATGCCCGGCGTGGCGAGAATTGCAAAAATGGAACGATAAGCGAACGGTTGAGCGTGATAACCGGGCCCGAAACTGCCTTTTCCGAACCTGAAGCCCGCGCACTTGCCACCACGAAATCGGGCAGGCCTTCTAGGTCAGCTTCCGCCATTTCCATGAACCATTCCCGCTCATCCGCCAGAAGGTTCTGGCTGAACTGGGTGCCAAGCACCGCCAACCGCGCCTTCACCTCAGTCAACCGCGCCGCCGCCTCACCCCGCAGTTGCGCGCCCGCGCGGATGAACATGCGCCGATAAAGCTCCAGCACCCGCAATTGTTCGGCCCCAAGCCCCTCGCGTGCATCCCACACAGCTTCAATCCGCGCAAAAAGTGCCGCATTATTGGTGACTTCCGATGAAAACGCGCTCATCTTCGGGGCCAGATCACGCTGCAATGCCTCGCGCGCTGGTGTGCTATCGGCCCCGGCGAGGTTGTAAAACACCCCCGCCACCCGGTCCAGATCGCCCTCCGCCAGCTCCAACGCCTCGATCACATTGGCAAAATCGGGAGCGGTGGGGTTTTCGGCAATTGCTTTGATATTGGTGCGCGCGGCAGCCAGGGCCTGGTCAAAGGCAGGGCCGAAATCGTCATCCCTGATCGCGGCAAAGGGCGGCAGGGCGAATGCGTCGGTCCAATCGGACAAGAGCGGGTTGGTCATGAAGGTCTCCTTTGACGACAAGCTATGCAGTGGCACCCGCCTCGTCCAGAGCGCGCGCCGCGCAATGGTCGGAATTGTTACCTGACCGATTCTCGCCACGCCCAGCCAAAGCAGCAGCCGCCGCCGCGAAACAAAGT
>CALEMZ010000173.1 GCA_937910975.1 uncultured Pseudorhodobacter sp.
TCGCAGCAACCGTCTTGTTCTGGCTTTGATTATCAATGAGTCTGGAGCCTAGGCTTGGCTTTCGACGCAGTAACCTTTTCGCCCTTAGGCTTGGCTACTTTTTTGCTCTTGAAAAGGTCCCGAAGGTCAAAACCGGTCGATTTATTGGATTTTGAGGCCGCCCCTTTGGATTCGCCGCCACCGGACTTTGCGCTACCGCTATTGCCCTTGTTGCCGCTGCTACCGTTATCGCTGTTACCCTTGCCGCCCCCGTTGTTGCCACCCCCGTTGTTGCCGCCCCCGTTGTTGCCATTGTCATTTTTGGCATAGGCGGCGTCAGCAGTTAAGACGGTGGCGATCGGTGCCATTGCAAAGGCAGAAAGCGCGATCATCGCGACACTTGTTCTCAAGAACTTGACCATGGTTTTTCCTTTAGCAGTTTATACGGCCCGGAGTTTTGGTGGGCATCCTAGCATGGATAAGTCAACTGTTTGTCAATAATGTGGCCGGTGTCATTGGCATCAGGAAAATGTTATATTGCAAGACAATCTGTATGGATCGCCGTTGGTGCGGCAATGCAAAACCACGCCTGCAGCGCCAATAAGTTCCCGCTCTGCCAGTACGTTTTCGATCAAATCTAAAGCCGCGACCAAATGAGCGTTTCGGATGCCGCGCTATAGGCTGCAACGTCGTTTCCTTAGCTTTAATCGGCCAGTGCCAGTGCTGCGGCCAGGCCGACCGGACCATTGGAATCCTCATTTAGGATATGGGCGGCTTTGCGCTTGGGCAGGGGTGGACCACGCTGCTCAATCCGCCAAGGTTGCTTGGGTGCAGCACACCCTGAACCTTGGCGTTCGAAGTTGAGGCCTTTTCGGCCTCGGGTTTTGTTACGGCTTTTGTTCAGGATCTGTCCCGGGAACCAAGATCAAAAGTTTCTTTGGGGATGTTGAGGCATCCTTTGTGGGTTTATCGTCCCATTCGGTGCCGTCCTTATCTCTGCTGCCCGCGTCCCAGCTACCTGCGTCTTTGCTGCCCGCGTCCTTGCTACCCGCGTCCTTGCTGCCTGCATCCTTGCTACCCGCATCCTTGCTGCCTGCATCCTTGCTACCCGCGTCCTTGCTACCTGCATCCTTGCTTCCCGCGTCCTTGCCATCTTCGGCATAAGCGGAATTCGTCGTTAGAACGGTAACAACCGAGGCCAATGAAAAGGCGGAAAGCGTGATCGCCGCAGCACTTGTTTTCAGCAATTTGAGCATGTCTATTCCTTTAGTAGTCGATGCGCTTAATGGTTTTCTCGAGCTACGCCATATGCAAACAGCAGCATATGCAAGCCGCCTCTCTGTTGGGCATCTTGGCATCGAAAAGTTAACTATTTGTTAATGAAATCTCTGGTGCAGCTGAGGTCGGGCGCGGCCTGTAAAGGTGGGGCATTGCGCAAAGCAACATGCCCATGTGCTGGCGTTCCTGTTCCGGCTTAGGAAACTACGCAAACAGCAAGTGGCAGGCGGCTTGCAGCCGCGTCCCTGAAAGTCCGCGCGAGTCCATATGGAACGGAAACACCCAAAATCTGCGTCAGTCCTTCGCGCGCACCACCTGCAACAGAGGCATCACATCGCTCATTTCCGGCCCATGGACCTGCCCCGTCAGGGCCTTGCGAAGCGGCATGAACAGCCCCTTCCCCTTACGGCCCGTCGCCTCTTTCACCGCCCCAGTCCACTCTTTCCAGGTTTCCGGCCCGAAAGGCATCGGTGGCAACATTGCAACCGCTTGGGCCACAAACTCACGGTCCTCATCCTCAATCAAAGGTTCTGCCCCATCGCGGAACAAGGTCCACCAAGCTTCCAGATCATCCAGAACCGTGATGTTTTCTTTCGCGACTCGCCAGAACCCCTCTTGCAGGCCCGAAGGCACGCCCAGCTCTGCAATCCGCGCGGCCACCGCATCGAAGGGCAAGCCCTGCACATAAGCGCGGGTCAGCGGGAACAGGTCTTCGGCGTCAAACTTGGTGGGGGCGGAACCAAAGTTCCCGATCTCAAACCCTGCGATCAGCTCCTCATGGCTGCCCATCAGCTCCACCGGCTGCGAAGAGCCTAGCCGCGCCATCAGGCTCAGCAGTGCCATCGGTTGCACCCCGCGCGCCCGCAAATCCCGCAACGAAAGCGTCCCTAGACGCTTGGAAAGCGCCTCGCCCTGCGGGCCGGTCAGCAAGCTGTGATGGGCGAAATCGGGCGGCGTGCCCCCCATTGCCTTCATAATCTGAATCTGGGTCGCCGTGTTGGTCACATGATCGGCCCCGCGCACGATAAAACTGACCCCCATGTCGATATCATCCACCGAAGAGGCAAACGTATAAAGCACCTGCCCATCCGCCCGGATCAGTACCGGGTCCGATACAGATGCCGCATCAATCGACACCGAGCCGAGGATGCCATCGACCCACTCGATCCGCTCCAGATCCAGCCTGAACCGCCAATAGCCCGGCACCGTCTCACGCAGCTTGTCCTTCTCTGCCGCAGGCAGGTGCAAGGAGGCACGGTCATAGACCGGCGGCTTACCCATGTTCAGCAGTTTTTTACGTTTGAGGTCCAGATCGGTGGGGGACTCGAAGCACTCATAAAACCGCCCGGCAGCCTTGAGGTCCTCCGCCGCTGCGCGATACCGCTCCAGCCGCAAGGATTGCTTTTCCACACGGTCCCAGGTCAGGCCCAGCCATTCCAGATCTTCCATGATCCCGTCGGCATATTCCTGCTTCGAGCGCTCCTGATCCGTATCGTCCAGCCGCAAAATGAAAGTACCGCCCGTCTTGCGGGCGATCACCCAGTTCATCAAGGCGGTGCGAAGGTTCCCGACATGGATAAATCCGGTCGGTGAAGGGGCGAAGCGGGTAACGGTGGCGCGCGTGGTCATATTTGGGTCTCCTGAACCCCGCTCCTCTGTCACATGGGGCCGGCTTTGTCCATATCGGCACTATGTGTGAACAACATACCGCAGCACCTGCGGCCCTGCCGCGCCGGCTTAATGCTAGCGGGATCACGGCGGCGCTGGCGGCGGCTGGATACAGCCCGAAACAGATTGATTCGTGGTGCTGACCCATATGCACGGCGACCATATCGGCGGGCTGATGAATGAGACCGCACCGACCTTTGCCGACGCGCGTTATGTTACCGGCGCGGCAGAGCATAATCATTGGATAGGTGCTGCCAATGAGGGCTTTGACAAGAACGTCCGCCCGTTGAACGACAAGGTCGGCTTTCTGGACGATGGCGGCCGTGGGCCACACGCCGGGGCATATGGGCTATATGCTGGAAAGCGATGGGCAAAGCCTGATGCTGATCGGCGATCTGGCAAGCCATTATGTCTGGTCGCTCGCGCATCCTGATTGGGAGGCGCGGTTTAATATGGACAAGCCACAGGTCGCGTCGTCCCGGCGTAAGGTTCTGGGGATGCTGGCGGCGATGGTTTCCATTATGTACCAAGCAGTTATCAGATGATGTTGCAGGGCTGATATCTGACGGCTGTTGGGGGAGGCCTGCGCAAACGCAGGCTTTCGCGAAGGCCGATGCGGGTTTGCGCGCCTGACGGAGTTCTGTCATTCTGGATTGGAATTGACCTGAAGGTGCAAGATGCCGCAACCGCAATCACCAATCCTGACGGTCACGCTGAACCCGGCACTGGATATGAGCACCACCACCGCCACGGTAACGCCGGGCGTCAAGCTGCGCTGTGATGCGCCGCAGCTTGATCCGGGCGGTGGCGGCGTCAACATCAGCCGGGCAATCGCGGTTTTGGGGGGCGAGACGACGGCACTTGTGGCCTTGGGTGGTGCAACTGGCGCGCAAGTTGCGCGTTTGCTGGCGGCAGAGGGCATTTCAACGGTCGCAATTGATGCCCCTTCAGAGACACGCCAGAGCATTGCGGTGACAGACCGCGGCACCATGGCGCAGTATCGGTTTGTTTTGCCGGGGCCTGTCTGGACCGCCGAAGATGTTCAACTGGCCCTGCAAGCCATTTCGGACAAAGCGCCAGTGGGCGGGCTTGTAGTGATCAGCGGCAGCCAGCCGCCCGGATTTCCCGACGATTTTCTGGTCAGGATTGCGCAGGGACTGCCCGCTTCGGCGCATTTGGTGGCAGACACCTCCGGGGCTGCCTTGCATGCGCTGACCGGGCGAGCCCCAGCGCATCTGGCAGTGCTGCGGATGGATGCGGAAGAAGCGGAAGACGTGGCACAAACCGCGCTACCCTCCCGCGAGGACAGCGCCAATTTTGCCGCATCCTTGGTCGCGCGCGGGGTGGCGGCAACGGTTATCATCGCGCGGGGACCGGATGGGTCTGTGCTGGCCACCCGCGATGGGCGCTGGTTTTGTGAGGCGGCCAAAGTACCTGTGAACAGCAAGGTAGGCGCGGGCGACAGCTTTGTTGCCGCTTATGTTCTGGCGGTGGCGCGCGGCATGCCCGCGCCGGAAGCGCTGGCGGCTGGCGTTGCCGCAGCCTCAGCTGCGGTGATGACCCCGGCGACCGAATTGTGCCGCCGGGCTGATGCCGAGGCCCTGATCAAGGCCTGCCCCGTTTCTGCGCTATAGCAGATCATGCCCCCCGGTCGCGCCAGTGGTTCACAATCGGATACCGCCGATCCAGCCAGAAGGCGCGGCGCGTAAGCCGCGTGCCGGGGGCGGATTGAAAACGTTTATATTCGGATAGATAGACCAGTTTTTCCACCTTCTCCACCATCTCACGCGCGTAACCTGCCGCGACCAGATCGCTGATCGAGACGTCATTATCCACCAGCCCTTCAAGGATCGCATCCAGAACGGGATAGGGTGGCAGGCTGTCTTCATCCTTCTGGTCCGGGCGCAGCTCGGCCGATGGCGGCTTGTCGATCACGCGCGGCGGGATCACTTCACCCTGCGGGCCCATCATCCATTCGCGGTGATTGGCGTTGCGCCAGCGGCAGGTTTCAAACACGCGGGTTTTGTAGAGGTCTTTGATCGGGTTATAGCCCCCCGCCATATCGCCATAAATCGTGGCATAGCCCACCGCGACCTCGGATTTATTGCCCGTGGTCAGCAGCATTTCGCCAAATTTATTCGACAGCGCCATCAGCAAAAGCCCGCGCAGGCGTGACTGGATGTTCTCCTCCGTCAGATCGGGAGCGGTGCCTTCAAACAGCGGGGCCAGCGTGTTGGTGATGCCCGCGCGCCCCTCGGCAATCGGTACAAAATCATAACGGCAGCCCAAAGCCTCAGCGACTTGTTTCGCGTCATCAAGGCTGGATTGGGAGGTGTATTCCGAGGGCAGCATCACGCAGCGCACATTTTCCGGGCCAATTGCATCAGCGGCGATGGTCGCAACGATCGCGGAATCGATACCGCCCGAAAGGCCCAGCAGCACCTTTTTGAACCCGGACTTCGCCAGATAATCGCGCAAGGAAACAACCATCGCGTGATAATCAGCTTCCCAAGCATCAGGTT
>CALEMZ010000174.1 GCA_937910975.1 uncultured Pseudorhodobacter sp.
ATGAAGCCGGGCGCAGTCTACCTCAACACCTCGCGCGCGGGGATACATGATACCTGGGGGCTGCTTGCTGGCCTGCATCGCGGGTTTCCGGCAATGGCCGGGATTGACGTGTTTGATGCTGAACCCCTGCCTGCGAATGATCCCCTGCGCGATGCCGCGCTGATCTCTTCTGGCAAACTGCTGCTGACCCCGCATCTGGGCTATACAACCGAGGCGACGTTTCGGCTGTTCTACACCCAGACGGTAGAGGCGATCCGCGCCTTCCAATCCGGCACCCCGATCCGCATATTAGCGTAACGCCCGCCCCCGAATAATGGCATCCGGCCCGAACTTGGCGCGTATCTTGTCGGTCGCGGCCTCCGCTGCTGCCCGCCTGCCCGCATCCGGGTCCAGCAAATCGCCAATCCGATCCGCCTGATCATCCGGGCAAAGATCGGCAATCCCCACCCCGATCAGCCGATACGGTCCCTGCCCCTTCACCGCTGCCAGAAGCGCGCGTGCCTCTCGGAAAATCCGGTCAGCTGTTTGAGTGGGCGAGGCCAGAGCGTGCCGCCGCGTGATCCCCGTGAAATCCGCCGCCTTCAGCTTCAGCGTCACCGTCCGCCCCGCCAGATCCCGCGCCTTTGCCCGGTCTGAAACCTGCTCGGCCAGCCGCCACAAATGCCCCTCCAACAGCTCCCGGTCCGTGATATCCTCGTCAAAGGTCGTTTCCTTAGAGATGGATTTCACCGGCTCATCCCGGTTGACGCGGCGATGATCCAGCCCACGCGACAGGTGCCAGAGCCGCTCTCCCATGCTCCCAAACCGGGCGGTCAGGTCCGCGCGGTCCCAACGTTTAAGATCGGCGATCGTGCGGATTCCGGCTTTTTCCAGCGACGCCCGTGTGGCCGTCCCCACCCCCCAGATGATCGACACCGGCTTTGCCTCCAAAAACGCCTCCGTCTCGGCCCGCCCGATCACCGAAAAACCACGGGGTTTGTCGAGGTCTGAGGCGATCTTGGCGAGGAACTTGTTGTGAGACAGGCCGATAGAGCCGGTGATACCCAGATTATCCTCCATATCCCGCACGAGGCCCGCAAGCAGCACGGCAGCAGGGGCACCATGGAGGCGAGCGGTACCGGTGAGGTCAAGGAAGGCTTCATCCAGCGACAGCGGCTCAATGGCCGGGGTCAGCGCCTCCATCATCGCCCGGATCTGGCGGGAAACCTCTACATAGACCCCCATCCGGGGCTTCACGACCACGGCCTCGGGGCAAAGCTTGAGGGCCTGAAACATCGGCATAGCGGATCGTACACCCTTGATGCGGGCGATGTAGCAGCAGGTGGAGACGACCCCCCGGGTGCCACCGCCGACAATCAGGGGAAGGTCGCGATACTCGGGGTGATCGCGCTTTTCAACGCTCGCATAGAAGGCATCGCAGTCCATATGCGCTATAGAAAGCGTGGTCAGTTCCGGGTGGGAAATAAGGCGGGGGGAGCGGCAGGCGGGGCATCTTTTCAGAACCGGTGGCCCGCCGGCTTCAAATTGGGTGAGACAGACACGGCAGAGGCTGGACATGGGGGCAGTATATCAAAACGCGGCCGGAGGGGAACGGTCCCCATAGATTGCGGCGCGACACATCCGTTTGCTGGATCAACCCAATGGCCATCGCGGCCTCCATCCCGCTACTGTGTCAGTCTTGACGTTGCAAAAATGCCATAACACTGGGCGCTTAGCCTGCCTGCAGCCGTGCAACGCTTAGGTATCAGGACCATCAATCAGGGTGTTTGGTTTAGAAAATTTCACAAGGTCCGGCAGGTTGACTAACGTCACCTGAGCCCCATCAATCTCAACGCCGTACGGTTGCAAGGTTTTGATCGCGCGGGAAAGGTTCTCCGGCGTCATCCCGAGTAAGGACGCCAGCTTTCGCTTTTCCATCGGCAACTCAAAAACGCTCGCGCCATCGGAGCGGCTATGCAGACGCAAAATGTAATTGGCCAATCGTTCCACCGAAGACCGCAGCTTCAGGTCTTTTGTATAGCGGATCACGCTCCGGTAGCACGTCGCCAGTTCAGCCACGACAGCGCGCGCAAAAACTGAATCGGCATCAAACGCATGGCGGACATCGGTCGATGGAACAAGCACGATACGGCTTTTCGCGAGGGTGCGTGCCGACATCAGATAGCGCGCGTCGCGCATCGTGGCGGCAAGGATGAACGTCGACACCGGCCGAACGGTGGACATGACCGTTTCACGGCCGTTCCATTCGGCAAACAATTCAACGCTGCCGTCGATCAAGATATGCAGGAAATCGGTGGCATCACCTTCGCGGATCAACTCAACTCCGGGCGGGAACACCTGAACATAGGCGCCACGTATCAAAGCATCAAAGCGATGCTCGGACATGTCACAGAACAACTGCAACGCGCGTATTGCGGGAACGTCTGTTGCTCGCACGAAGCCTTGACCCTCATTCTGGCGTATTTTTTCTGGGGTGTAGTAGGCCTCACAGATTGATAAATGTCAATTGACCAGATGCGTTTCGCCGTGATTATGCACCACTATTGTTTCGGAGGAAACCAACAAATTTTGGTAAGGCATTTATTTTACAACGGTTTTCTCAAATTTTGATCCAGATCAACCACACCACCTGATCTTGGCAGCGATGTGGCGTCAGTCACAAAGCCGTAACGACGGCATGTCGCCTTTCGCCACCTTGTCTCAAGACGGAGCCTGACAATGGAAGTAATGCTGGCCTACGACAATTCCCGTAATGCACAGATCGCGCTGGACGGAATGATGGAGCTTTTCGCGCATGCAAAGCCGAACGTAACGCTGATCTCGGTGATCGAGGATATCGGCTCATCCTCTGGTGCAGCGGATGAGATGTTTGATTCGGAATACCAAGCTCGCAAAGCCGGGGTTGAGGCCGCAGCGGCAGAGCTAACAGCGGCCGGGTTTCCCGCGACCGTGATTCTGGCCGAGGGTGATGCGCGCAAGATGATCTTACGCGCGACCGAAGACCGCAAACCTGATGTTCTGGTCATCGCGCGCCACAGCCACAAGCCCGATGGCGGCTTTTTGGCCCGCAAGCTCGACGCGCTGGTCGAGGAGTTTGACCATATGACCTTCGGCTCGGTCAGCGCCTTTCTGGCGCGACGAGTGAAATGCCCCCTGCTGATCCTGCCAGCGCCATGAAAGGCCCAAGGCAGTTGATCCGCAATTCAAGAAATCTAAGAGGTTCGACATGAGAGTGAGTGACGTTTTCCGCTTTCGAAGCCCTGAGATAAAGGCGCTGCATCTGACGTGGATCGCTTTTTTCATCAGTTTTTATGTTTGGTTCAACATGGCGCCGCTAGCGTCAAGCATTCTGCGCGCCGAAGACTGGCTGACAC
>CALEMZ010000175.1 GCA_937910975.1 uncultured Pseudorhodobacter sp.
GGCACTGCACCTTTGCGCGATGGTGATTTGAAGCCCTTTGCGGGCCTCGCTGCGTTGAAAGCTAAGCTGGAGAACCCAGATCAGGGGCCGGAAGAAAGTGGCAGTTGAGGCGCATTGCCCACTTTGGCAGAAAGGGCTTGCGCGCAGCAAGAATCGCAGTATGTTCCGCGCTTCGTTTACAGTGTGGATCAGACGCGCCCAATACTTTGGGTAACTGCCAGATCCCCAAGGAAAATCAGGGGCCTAGCCCCCAATAACCCGAGGTCGAGACATGGCTGTCCCGCAGAACAAAGTCACCAAATCCAAGCGCAACATGCGCCGTGCACATGATGCATTGGTTGCATCTAACCCGGCGGAATGCTCCAACTGTGGTGAGTTGAAGCGCCCGCATCACGTTTGTGGTGCATGCGGTCACTATGATGCCCGCGAAGTAATTGCGTCCACCGAAGAAGTCGACCTGGACGAGGACGCGGCGTAAGCCGTTCGTCTTCGCCCTGACGCATGACGAGTAGCACCGACACGCCTACTGCATCTGAACAGAGCCCTAGCGGGCAAACTGTGGATCGTAGTATTGGAGATCTTATCGTCATTTCGGTTGACGCCATGGGTGGCGACCGGGGGCCTGCGGCTGTTGTCGCAGGTCTTGTGCTGTCGGTTGGCAAGACCCCGCATATTGGCTTTATCCTACATGGGGACGAAGCCATTTTGGCTCCGATGATTGCCAAGCATCCCGAACTTTCGGGTTGCTGCACGCTGCGCCATGCGCCGCGTGTGGTGTCGATGGAGGATAAGCCCAGCCAGGTGATGCGCCATGGCGAGGGCACCTCGATGTGGTCTTGCATTGAAAGCATCAGACAAGGCGAGGCTGCTGCGGCGGTCTCTTGCGGCAATACTGGTGCGCTGCTGGCCATTTCGATGATCAGACTACGCAAATTGCCGGGCGTGAATCGCCCCGCAATTGCTTGCCTTTGGCCCTCGCGCAACGCAGGCGGGTTCAATGTGATGTTGGACGTCGGCGCCGATGTGAAGGCCGAACCAGAAGATTTGTTGCAATTCGCCACGATGGGCGCCTCTTACGCGCGCAATGGATTGAACCTTACGCGCCCACGCGTTGGCTTGCTCAATGTCGGGACTGAGGAAAACAAGGGCCGGCCAGAGCTGAAACTGGCCTATGAGCAGATGCCCAGTATCGCGGCAGTCGGCGATTTTGAATTCGTGGGCTTTGTGGAAGGCGGCGATATTCCCGGTGACCGAGTAGATGTGATCGTCACAGATGGGTTCAATGGCAATATCGCGCTGAAAACTGGTGAAGGCACGGCTAAGCTGATCGCTGATTTCATGCGTGAGGCGTTTAATGCAAGCCTCTTGTCAAAGCTGGCGGCGCTGTTGGCGCTTGGCGCTTTGCGGCGGCTGCAAAAGCGAATGGACCCGCGCCGCGTGAATGGCGGCGTATTTTTGGGTCTGAATGGAACCGTCGTCAAATCGCACGGGTCTGCCGATGCAACAGGTGTATCGGCGGCCATCGGATTGGCCTTTGACCTTGCAAAATCCGGCTTCAATGAACGGTTGGCGGCGCGCGTTGCATCTGCCGAGCGCGCGGGGCAAGATGATGCTGCGAATAACGGCACAGGAAATGGTGGGGCTAAATGACGATTCGCGCCGTTGTAAAGGGCGTCGGGCATTATCTGCCCAAACGCGTGGTCCCCAACTCTGAGTTTGAAGCGACGCTCGACACCACGGATGAGTGGATAAAGTCTCGCTCTGGAATTGAACGGCGTTGCTTTGCTGCTGATGATGAAACCACCTCCATTCTTGCGACCCATGCCGCCAAGGCGGCCTTGGCAAATGCAGGGATGGAACCTGATGATATTGATGCCATAATAGTTGCCACCTCGACCCCTGACCTGACATTCCCTTCCGTTGCGACCATGGTGCAGGCCCAGTTGGGTATGACACGCGGCTTCGCTTTTGACGTGCAGGCGGTTTGTGCGGGTTTTGTGTTTGCACTGACCAATGCGAATGCGCTGATCTTGTCGGGTCAAGCCAAGCGAGTATTGGTGATCGGCGCGGAAACCTTCAGCCGGATCATGGATTGGACGGACCGATCTACCTGCGTGCTGTTTGGCGATGGGGCCGGGGCCTTGGTACTGGAGGCTGAGACCGGATCCGGGACGGTGAGCGACCGGGGGATTTTGTCGGCAGACCTGAACTCTGACGGGCGATACCGTGAGATGCTCTATGTCGATGGCGGGGTTTCAACCAACGGGCAATCGGGCAAGCTGCGGATGCAGGGCAACCCACTGTTCCGCCAAGCCGTTGAAAAGCTTGCAGCAACGGCAGAAACCGCCTTGGAAAAGATCGGGCTTTCGGGGCCGGATGTCGATTGGATCGTGCCGCATCAGGCCAATCTGCGCATCATCAGCGCGACCGCAGCGCGTATGAATGTGCCAATTGAGCGGGTCGTGGTGACAGTGCAAGATCATGGCAATACCTCTGCCGCCTCGATCCCGCTGGCGCTTTCGGTTGGGGTCGCGCGCGGGCAAATTAAGCAAGGCGATCTGCTTGTGGCCGAGGCTATCGGCGGCGGGCTGGCATGGGGCGCGGTTGTTCTGCGCTGGTAGGCAATTTTCGGCAGTTATGGCTTCTCAACTGCGACACGCAAGCAGGGGAATCGCATTTGGATTTTGACAAAGTGTTTTGAATAGATTCTTGGAGT
>CALEMZ010000176.1 GCA_937910975.1 uncultured Pseudorhodobacter sp.
TAGCTTTCGGTGATGGGTATCGCTGAGATCCTGCCCAAGTATCGCCACCTCAAACGTCGCATCGCGCAGGCCGCGGCCGCTACACTGGCCGAAAACCCCGCAGCGCTCATTACCATTGATAGCCCCGATTTCTGTCTGCGTGTGGCGAGAATCGTCAAGGCGGCCCGGCCCGACCTGAAAACCATCCATTACGTCGCCCCCTCGGTTTGGGCATGGCGCCCCGGTCGCGCCGCGAAAATGGCCCGCTACATTGATCATGTGCTGGCGCTCTTGCCGTTTGAGCCGCCTTTGATGCAGGCCGCCGGCATTAGTTGCGATTTTGTCGGCCATCCGGTCGTGGCCGATCCTCTGGCCGCCAAAACCCCGCAAGAATCCCTTTTGATCCTCGCGCTGCCCGGTTCGCGTCGGGGCGAGGTTGTACGGCTTGCCCCGGTCATCGGTGAAACCCTCGGGCTGATAAAGGCGCAACATCCCACCGCCCGCGTGGCCGTGCCCACGGTGCGCGGCGTGGTTGATCTTGTGCGCGAGATTAGCCAAAGCTGGCCAATCCAGCCGCAAATCATCGAAAACGCCGATGAAAAACGCGCGGCCTTTGCCAATGCCACCGTGGCCATCGCCGCCTCTGGCACCGTCTCGCTGGAGCTTGCCGCCAATGCCTGCCCGATGGTCATCGCCTATAGGATGAACCCTCTGACGATGTGGCTGATGAAACGCGCGGCGCTGATTGATACGGTGACACTGGTCAATCTGGTGTCGGAAACCCGCCATGTGCCGGAATTTCTTGGCCCGGAATGTCGGGCTGCGGCCATCGCGCCCGTGCTGCACACGCTGATGCAACCGGGCGCACAGCGCGACGCCCAGCTTGCCGCCATGGCGCTGACGATGGCGCGTTTGGGCAAGGGTGGAGAGCCCCCCGGCCTGCGCGCGGCCCGTTCCGTTCTGGCGCAGCTATAGCCCTTAGCGCCGCAGTCCAACAGCTCCCGTGTCCGCTGGCTGAAACTTGGCTAAATAGAAGAATAGTATTCTGTATCAGAGTATTGGAAGATGCTTTCGCGCGGGTGCAACCGCGCGAAAACTCATTTCCCGCGCCAGATCCAGCCGCCGCCCAAAACCCGGCTACCCGTGGTTTCATAGAAAACACAAGCCTGCCCCGGCGAAACCCCTTCTTCGGGGCTGAGCAGCTCCACCTCGGCCTCAGTCGCTGAAAGGGGCCGCAAGATAGCCTCCCTCGGGGGGCGGGTGGAGCGGACTTTGACGAGGATCGGCCATTCTGCCCGGCTATCCATCGGGGCATCCCCTAGCCAGTTGATCTCGCGCAGCGGCACGATCCGGGTGGAAAGCGCCTCTTTCGGCCCGACGATCACCCGCTTCAGCTCCGGGTCCAGTTTCACAACATAAAGCGGGTCGCCAAGCCCCCCGATCCCAAGCCCGCGCCGCTGCCCGATCGTGTAGTGAATGACGCCCCGATGCGCACCCAGCACATTGCCCGCCATATCCACAATCTCACCCGGATCGGCGGCGCCGGGGCGCAGCTTTTCAATCACCGCCGCATAATTCCCGTTGGGGACGAAACAAATATCCTGGCTATCTGGCTTATCCGCCACGGTCAGCCCAAACTTTGCCGCGAGCGCCCGTGTCTCCGCCTTGCTTTCCAGATGCCCAAGCGGGAAGCGCAGATAGGCGAGTTGCTCCGCCGTGGTCGAGAACAGGAAATAGCTTTGATCCCGCGCCGGGTCGGCCGCCATATGCAGTTCCGGCCCAGAAACACCCTCTTTGCGCTGAATATAATGCCCCGTCGCCATGCAATCGGCATCCAGATCGCGGGCGGTATTCAGCAAGTCCTTGAACTTCACCCGCTCATTGCAGCGAATGCAGGGCACTGGCGTCGCCCCCGCAAGGTAGGCGTCTGCAAATTCATCAATCACCGCTTCGCGGAACGTGTTTTCATAATCTAGCACGTAATGCGCAAAGCCCATCACCTCGGCCACGCGCCGCGCATCATGAATGTCGCGGCCTGCACAGCAGGCGCCCTTCTTGGCCAGCGCCGCGCCATGATCATAAAGCTGCAAGGTTACGCCCACCACCTCATAGCCCTCCGAGGCCAGCTGTGCGGCCACCGCAGAGCTGTCGACTCCGCCAGACATCGCAACCACCACGCGCGTCTGCGCGGGCGGCTTGGCAAAGCCGAGGGAGTTGATGGGATGATCTAGGGTCATTTTAAGGCCTTTATGCGGATGTGTTGCAATATAGGAAAATGCAACACACTCTCAACCCCTCGTTTCACCCTTGATTAAGTCTGATGCTGCAAGGTGTCAGCACGCAAAGAGGGTTGTGTGATGTATTTAAAAAAAGTTGACGGTCCCCGACAGGTGACACTACCGGATGGGTCGATGCTCAGCAGGGCTGATTTGCCCTTGGCTGAAACACGACGATGGGTTGCCAGTCGCAAGGCCATTGTGGTCAAGGCGGTCATCTTTGGGTTGATCCCCGAATCAGAGGCGCTTCAGCGCTATTCTCTTTCGGAGGAAGAGTTTGCGCTGTGGCGCGTTGCGGTGGAATCTCATGGCGAAAAAGCTCTTAAAGTAACGGCGATCCAGAAATATAGACAACTTTAGATTGTAATTGATCTGGTCCTTGTCACAGTAACTCCCAATTAACCATTGGCCTGCAAGGTGGTTAACGAAAGCGGTTAGATGCGGAGTTACCTATTATGCGAATCCTCTTGGTTGAAGACGACCCGACTACGTCACGCAGTATTGAGCTGATGTTGACCCATGCCAGTCTCAATGTATTTTGTACCGATTTGGGAGAGGAAGGGATCGATCTTGCAAAACTCTATGATTACGATTTGATTTTGCTTGATATCAATCTCCCGGATATGAGCGGCCATGACGTTCTGCGGGAGTAT
>CALEMZ010000177.1 GCA_937910975.1 uncultured Pseudorhodobacter sp.
CTGCGCCTCAGTGTATCTGCTTGTCTTCATTAAGAATCTCCTCGTTCATCTTGCCAAGAAAGTTCTACTTATGCAGCCCCTTACTTTCGGGGGGGATTACCAGGTCGCTCTTCAGCATAATATTTCCATCCCTATATTTTTGTCTCTGTTTGCAAAATAGTCGGCCGCACATGGACAGCTAGTAAGAATATCTGCCCCCAAAAAAAATTTGCGCTGGAATGGGTGAAAAAACCGCGATTGGAAACCGCAGGGTCGACGTATCACCCTCGCCGCTCAGGTTCATTTAGGGTTTACCGATGACATTGGTCCCGGCGGGGCAAGTAAATCGAACCTCATTGGCATCATTGAGAAGTGTATTGACCAAGCAATTATCAGCCGTGGCTTTCGCGCAGTTCAGCAACAGGTTCTCAGCTCCACGTTCAGGGGTGAACTTCAACATTCCGATCTCAATGTACATGAAAAGAACTCTTAGCCCCATTCTGAGAGAAGTTGTATTTGAAAAAGGTTATTATTAGTATTAGAATGACTTATATGATCTTAAACTTACCCTACGCTGCATTGCGCACATTCGAGGCTGTGGTCCGTCTCAACGGATTTTCTGCGGCCGCCTTGGAATTAGGTGTGAGTCAGAGTGCAGTCAGCCAACATGTAAAATCATTGGAGGAGTGGCTTAAGGAGGAACTGCTGATCAGGGGCGCGCGAAAATCAAAGCCTACACCTTATGGCGCATTGCTTGCTCAGGAAGTCTCAAACGGGTTAACTGGGATATCTGAAGTCTGCACCCAAATCAGACAGGGTAGGCGCGCAGACAAAACAATCGTCATCAGTTGCTTGCCAGGATTTGCTTTCGTCTGGTTATTCCCAAGATTGTTGAGATTTGATTTGGCCCATCCGGATCTATCCATCTCAGTTACAACCGACACAGGTCTCAACCCGTTTTCCGGAACGGAGGCCGACATCGGAATACGCTATGGCATTGAAAAATTTGGTGAACTTCAAGTAGATCACCTTATGGATGAACAGCTATTTCCCGTTTGTGCTCCTGGGCTAGTGCAAGGCCAACATGCGTTGCACGACGTTGCATCACTGGTTCATCATACAATGTTGCAGGACGAGGTTCTAAATACCAGCTCGCCGAATCCAACGTGGGAATATTGGGCTAAGTCGTGCGGCGTGACATTGCCAACGGGTATCCGCGCACGGCGTTTTGGACAATCCAATATGGTAATTCAAGCCGCAATCGAGGGCCTCGGCGTTGCGTTGGGCCGTGAACCGCTGGTTATCGAAGCTTTAAGGGATGGGCGTTTGGTTCGCCCGTTTCCTGAAACTACGAAATCACCGTTTGCTTATTGGCTTGTCCGCAGGAAAGAGAAACAAGAAAGAAAGAAAATAGGCGAGTTCTTGGAATGGATCAAATTCGAGGCTCAGCAACAGCCTACTCTTCCGGAGTTTCGTCGCCCTAACCAAGCTGTGTAAAATGGTGCTCACAATTACTACATTATAAGTATACAAGATACAAAGGAGCGGCTGTCATATGTACCCAACTTTTTTACAATATCTGTTTTAGATGCGCGAAAAGATCATGTGCCGTTTTCCAGCTGATTTGTTGCTTCTCCTCATCGGATAGCGCCGCAGGCACAACTGCGCAGCTGTACGGGTCATCTTTAAAGATGGGATAGTCTGAACCCAGCATAATTCTATCAGCCCCCAAAACTTTAACCGCCACTTCCAATGCACGGGGGCCTAGAGAAGCGCAATCATACCAAAGGCGGCGTAGCCGCGCGGTTGGAAAAGGCTCATCTGGGTTGCGATGGCGCGCGATGCTTTCTAGCCGTTCAAAGATAAAAGGGATTGTTCCGCCAAGGTTCACAATCTGGAAGGTCAGGTTCGAGTAGGCGTCTAAGATATCCGATAATATCACAGTGAGCGCGACCTGTGCGGCGCTGGATTGGAGTTCAACAGCTGATAAGCGGTATTGGATGTGGTCCGTCGGACGCTGCGGCACCTCCTCGCCGACTTTCAACCCAGGGTGCAACATGATGTGACACCCGTGCTCATTCGCGGCTTCCAGAAACGGCCGCAGTTCCTCAACTTCCCTAATGGAATTGAAGTAATTCGACGGCAAAATGACACCTGGCAGGCGCAAATCGCGGCGGATGCGCCGGACTTCTTTACACGCAAGGGACATGTCAGCGAGCGGTACGCCACCAAGGCCAATAAGGGTGCCATCCGTCTCTTTGGTAAGCTTTGCCAAATAATCGTTGTAAACCGAAATCGCAGATGCAATTTCTGACGCAGGCAGTAGATCCACCCCCAAAGCGCCGGGAAAGGTTAACATTCGGTGGGTTAGACCAACGGCTTTCATTTCAGCCAGCCCAACACGGTGATCGTAGTAGTGTTCGGTGAACGGAAATTCACCGTTCATCGCGACCATTAGCTGCACGCCGTCTTCTGAGGTGCGCAGATAAGGGCGTTCTTTTCGCGCGGTCAGGGTTTCAACCAACCCTCCCCCATAAAAGTGGGAGTGCATATCAATGCGTTGGTCGTTATTATTCATTTAGCCAGCCCTTTGTCTGTGCTGCCCGATTGCGACCCTTTGCTGCGCGCTAGATAATCAGCGACCATATCGCCGAAGCTCTGCTCGACGCCAACTTCAAAACC
>CALEMZ010000178.1 GCA_937910975.1 uncultured Pseudorhodobacter sp.
CGCCGTCAACGCCGCAAATCCGGCTGAGGCCAGCGCCCAAAATTGCCATGTCATTTGCATCACGCGCTCCTTAACCTTCAGAAGAGCTTGAACCGATCCGGCTCAACAGGCAAAGAAAAACCCCCAAGCTCGCGCGAGGGGGTTAACCTTTAGTGGGGTCGCCCCCACCAGTGTTCGCTTAAAGACCAGACAGACAAATTTCTTCACCTGCCTTGAAATCCAAAAAACCTAAGATAGATTTCCCGGTTTTCGCTTACGCCGATCTTGAAGACCGCCGTCGCTAGGGCTTAAAGACCGCCTTCGCGCTGGAGCTTCTTGCGTGCGAGCTTGCGCGCACGCCGGATTGCTTCGGCTTGCTCACGGGCTTTTTTGACGGAGGGTTTCTCGAAATGTTGCTTGAGCTTCATTTCGCGGAACACGCCTTCGCGCTGGAGCTTTTTCTTCAAAGCCCGAAGGGCTTGTTCGACGTTATTGTCGCGGACGCTGACCTGCATGTGGTTTTCACCACCTTTCTAAGTTAAATTTGCACGGATGTGCAGGCTCGCGCCCTATAACAAAGGGTGGGTGGCTTGTCTACCATCCCGACCATCGGAGGTGCCAATGATGACCGACCAAACCCATGCTACCCCCCCGGAAAACGGGCTGGAGGCCGCAAAACAAGCGATTTTGGAGGCTGCGCTGCCCCATGTTGCCTTCGACGGCTGGTCGGATGTGACCTTTCGCGCCGCCGTGGCCGATTCGGGTGTGACGGAGGGGCTGGCCTGCGCGCTCTATCCGCGCGGCGGGCTGGATCTTGCGCTGACCTTCCACAGTCAGGGCGACGCCGCGATGGTCGAGCGCCTTGCGCAAAGCGACCTTGCCGCGCGGCGCTATTCCGACCGGGTGGCCTTCGCCATTCGCACGAGGCTGGAGCTGGTGGCGGATAAGGAGCTTGTGCGCCGGAGTACCACCTTGTTTTCCCTGCCGCAAAACGCTGCTGAGGGCGCGCGCGTGATCTGGGGCACTGCCGATGCGATCTGGAAGGCGCTTGGCGATACCAGCACCGATTTCAACTGGTACACAAAGCGCGCCACCCTCTCGGGTGTCTATGGTGCCACCGTGCTGTTCTGGCTGGGCGATGACAGTCCGGGGCGCAGCGCCACGTGGGATTTTTTGGATCGCCGCATCGACGATGTGATGCAGATTGAGAAGTTCAAAGCCAGCTTGCGCGACAATCCCCTTACCAAAGCCCTGCGCGATGGGCCTTTTTCGGCAGCGCTTAACGTATTGGAAAAGCTGAAAATGCCGGATAAGCTAAAGATGCCCGATGATCTGCCCGGCAGATTTCGGCGCTGATAGGCCACCAAAAAGCGGCTACCCTAGTAATATGAGGCACAAATGACCCTACCCCATACCATGCTCGCGATTGAGATCACGCAGGCCGGGGGGCCAGATGTGCTGGCACCCTGCACGATCCCGGTTCCTGTGCCGGGGCATGGTCAGATTGTAATCCGGGTGGCCTTTGCCGGGGTTAACCGGCCCGATGCGTTACAGCGCGCCGGGGCTTATAACCCGCCCGCCAACGCCTCGCCCCTGCCGGGGCTGGAGGCCTCGGGCCATATCGCTGCCATCGGCCCCGGTGTCACGCGCTGGCAAGTGGGCGAAGCCGTCTGCGCGTTGCTGCCCGGCGGTGGCTACGCCGAATACGCGCTGACAGCGGCTGATCAAGCCCTGCCGATCCCCCAAGGGATGAGCCTGCGCGAAGCCGCCTGCTTACCCGAAACCTGCTTTACCGTCTGGTCGAATGTTGTCATGCGCGGTGGTCTCAAGGCCGGAGAGCGGTTTTTGGTTCATGGCGGCACCTCCGGCATTGGCACCACCGCGATCCAAATCGCCCGCGCCCTTGGCGCTCGGGTTTTTACCACCGCAGGCTCGGATGAAAAATGCGCGGTTTGCACCGATCTTGGGGCCGAAAAAGCCCTGAATTATAAAAATGATGATTTTGTCGCGCTGATGAAGTCGCTGGGCGGGGCCGATCTGATCCTTGATATGGTTGGCGGCAGCTATCTGCCCCGCAATGTGCGGAGCCTTGCCGATGATGGCCGTCTGGTACAGATCGCCTTTCTGACCGGGCCAAAAGTTGAACTGAACTTTGCCGAAGTGATGATGCGCCGCCTAACGATAACCGGCTCCACCCTGCGCCCGCAATCCGATCTGGCCAAGGCCCGCATCGCGGCCGAGGTGGAGCAGCACGTCTGGCCCATGGTTGCGCGCGGCGCGCTGAAACCAGTGATGGACAGCGAATTCCCCCTGAACGGTGCCGCCGATGCCCATAGGCGGATCGAAAGTTCCGGCCATATCGGCAAGATCGTCCTGAAAGTAGGGGATTGAACGCTGCTATGGGTCTGAGTTTGCTGCGGCTGGGGTATTATTGGTCTAATTGTTTCTCGAAAACCAAATCTCCATCCACAGCGATCCCCGTCTGCCGCCAACCCAAATGCCGATAAAACCCCTCCGCGCGACTACCAGCTTCGGTGGTCAGATGGGCCTTGCTATGCCCTTCGCGCGCAAGATCGGCAATGGCCTGCTCAAGAAGCATCTGTCCGATACCTAAACCCTCGCTGGGCGGGTCAACGAACACTGCCCAGATGGAGCCATCGCGCGGATTGCTGGCTGAAAATCCAAGCAGGCGCTGATTGTTTTCAATTATCCAAATGCGCCAGTTCTGAATGTACCAAAGATAGTCCTCAAAACAGACGGATGCGGGGCTGTTCAACCTGTTTTCTGTCACCGCCGCCCGGATTTCCATAAGTTGGGCGATGTCGGAGATTGTGCCCTTACGCATATAATTTTTTCCCCAAAGTCACCGCCGCTCTTACCGCACCGCACCCAATATCGCATCGTTCATCCGGCAATCGCGGATCGTGTCGGCCCCACAGCGGCGCGGCTCCAGCGTCTTGGTCAGGCACAACCGCACCTCTTGGATCATCCCGGCCTTGCAGGTGACGGTGATCATATCCTTGGCCAACCCCGGATTGGCCGCCAAAAACGCCTCTTCCACTACTGCCGCAGGCACTTCCAACGTCTTGTTGATCTTGCCAAAAACCTCCGGTTCTTTGACCGAAGCAAAGGCCTTGCGCGCTGTTGAAAAGTAGTCGCTGGCCGAAAGCCCCGCACAACGCCCGTGCTTTTTCCACTGATACCAAGCCAGCCCCGCGCTGCCCATGATATCGGCCATCGCCGCTGATTGGCTGCGCGAGGGATCACGCGCGGTGGTGCGGCAATAGGAGGGCCAGCCCTGCTCATACTGCGGCCACAACCCGTGCAGCGTGAAGGTCAGCCCCTTTCCTGGCAGGCATTGGTCTTCCCCGCGCGCATCTCCCTCCAGTGCGCACCAATTCGAAGACCAGCTCAACGCCATCACATAATAGTCGAAATCTCCGGCCTTTTCGTCGCCTGCACGGGCCATCGCCCCCGAAAACGCCATCACAAACCCGATCACTACAGCAAAAATACGCATTTTCTCTTTCCTCTGCCCGCTCGGCCCATTATATGCAGCCTGACTTCCCCGAAAACGATAAGACGCGAGGCCCTGTCCCGCAGCCGTTTTCCCGGCGTGGAAGGGATTTGTAAAGGAGTGTTGCGATGAACAAGCCACTGATGTCCAAAGCAACCGCCGTCTGGCTGGTGGACAACACAACCCTGACCTTCAAGCAGGTCGCTGATTTTTGCGGGTTGCACGAACTTGAGGTCCAGGGCATCGCCGATGGCGATGTGGCTACCGGTGTCAAAGGGTTTGACCCTGTGTCCAACAACCAGTTGGAACCGGGCGAGATTGAAAAAGGCCAGAAAGACCCGGCCTATAGGCTGAAACTGAAATTCAACGCCTCCGCAGTGGGGGAAGAAAAACGCCGTGGCCCGCGCTACACGCCCCTGTCCAAACGTCAGGACCGCCCGGCGGCAATCCTTTGGCTCGTGAAATTTCACCCTGAACTGACCGACGGTCAGGTTGGCAAGCTGGTGGGTACTACCAAGCCGACCATTCAGGCGATACGCAGCCGCACCCATTGGAACATCAGCAACATCACACCGATTGATCCGGTGGCTCTTGGCCTATGCCGCCAAACCGAGTTGGATTCTGCCGTGCAAGTCGCCGTACGCAAGAAAGCCGCCGACGGTAGCGTGATGTCGGATGACGAGCGTCGCAAGCTCGTTTCCACTGAGCAATCGCTCGGTATGCGGGATGAGCCGAAAATGCCGTCTTCTATCGCCGGGCTGGAGAATTTCAGCCTGTCCGAGCGCGAAGAGAAATCGGCCGATTACTCTGATGCCGACAGCTTCTTCAACCTCCCCGATGCGGATGAGGACGACGAGGATGACAATGACAATGACAAAAACACTCCGCGCCGCTGAGTGAAGCGAGAGCCTCAAAAAAGCACCCTTCGGGGTGCTTTTTTATTCCCGCGGCAAGGCCACGTCGGCCCTGATGCGCTTCTTGGCCTAGCGGTGGCTTGCCACCGGGATCATCTGGCCCGAAACGATGATAATCCACCGCCCTTCCCGCATCCGCTGCAAAACTGAGAGTGCGGCCCCGTCTACCCAATGGCCGCGATGCACCTGCATCCCTGCGTACTGAGGCAAGTGTCTGATCGCCTCCGCCAGCCGCCGCAGCAGCAATAACGCCCTGCCATATTGCAGCCCGACTGAGACATAAGGCTGAGCAATGCTATTTGTCAGTGGATTGCGAAAATTTTGCACGTGTCCATATACGCGGACACATGTGTTCAAAACTGTCGCCGTGCCTTTAATGCGGCGCCGATCGTGCCGTCGTCCAGATAATCCAGCTCGCCCCCAATCGGCACCCCTTGGGCCAGGCTCGTTACCCGAACCCCGGTCCCTTCCAGGGCCTCGGCGATATAATGGGCCGTTGTTTGCCCATCTACGGTCGCGTTCAAAGCAAGGATAACCTCGCTGGCATTTTCATCGCTGACACGCGCCACAAGGGAGGGGATTCGAAGCGTCTCCGGCCCGACAGCATCCAGCGCCGAAAGGGTGCCACCCAGCACATGATAGCGGCCCTTGAAAGCGCCCCCGCGTTCCATTGCCCATAGATCGGCCACATTCTCGACC
>CALEMZ010000179.1 GCA_937910975.1 uncultured Pseudorhodobacter sp.
CGGTGGCCGTCGACCCGCCGAACAGATTGACGAGGTTTGAAACCTGGAGCACGATCATTTTTTGCGCCCTCCCAATTTGTCGATCAGCCCGGAAATGCCGCCCTTGGTGCCCAGCACCACAACCAGCAAGATCGCCCCCATTGCCAGCGGCCAATGTTCTGTCCAACCGGCGAGGTAATTTTCCAGCGTCAGAAAGGCCGCCGCGCCAAAAATGGGGCCAAAGAAGGTGCCGACACCGCCGAGGATGACCATGATCATGAACTCTCCCGATTTGGTCCAATGCATCATGTCGGGGATGGCAAAGCGCAGGAAATTGGCCATCAGCGCGCCTGCAAGCCCAGCACCCATCCCGGCCAAAATGAAGGCGTAAAGCTTGTAGCGATAGGGCGCAAAGCCGAGGGCCGCCATGCGACGCTCATTTTGCCGGATACCTTTGAGGACGGCCCCGAAGGAGGAATTGACCACGCGCCAAAGCAAGGCAAAAAACAGGGCGGTAATGGCGAGAAACACGAAGTAAAGCGTGGTCTTGTCCCGCATGTTCAGGCCAAGAAGATCATTCGTGCGGCGAATGATAATACCATCCTCTCCGCCATAAGGGGTGAGCGAGACAAAGAAGAAAAACAGCATCTGGGCGAAGGCAAGCGTGATCATGATGAATTGCACGCCACCTGTGCGCAGTGACAGCGCCCCGATGAGGGCAGCAAAAAGGCCGGACATTACGATAGCTGCGGGCAGGGTGATCAGCATTTGCTTGGTGCCGGGAATGATGCCGAACAAAGGGTCGCCGCCTGCATGGGAGAACAGGATGCCCACAGTATAGGCCCCGACCCCGAAAAACGCGGCATGGCCAAAGCTGATCATGCCGCCATAGCCCAGAATGAAATTCAGGCTGGCGGCGGCAATCGCATAGATAAGCACGCGGGTCGCCAAAGACAGTAGCGCGGGTTGGCCCATGGCCTCGGTGGCAAAGGGCACGGCGATCAGGGCCAGTACGGCAAGCACTATGGCTACGCGCTTCATGCCCCTAATCCCCCGCCGCAAACAGGCCCTTGGGCCGGACCAGCAGCACCAACGCCATCAACAGATAAATCCCCATGGAGGCGATGCCAAGGCCAATGGCGTCGGCATCGGATGGCGGCATGACTTGCCGCAATAGCCCCGGCAGAAACGCGCGCAGCATCGTATCCACAACGCCCAGCGCAATGCCCGCAACTAACGCGCCCTTGATAGAGCCGACGCCGCCAACCACCACGACAACAAAGGTCGCCAGCAATATCTGCTCGCCCATGCCGACCTGAACGGCGGAAATTGGCCCGGCCATATAGCCAGCCAAACCGGCCAAAAGCGCGCCCAGCCCAAAGACCACCGTGTAAAGAAGCCGGATATCCACACCCAAAGCACGCACCATATCGCGGTTGCTGGCCCCGGCGCGCACCAGCATCCCCACGCGAGTGCGGTTGATCAGCAGGTAAAGCCCGCCCGCGACAAGAAGGCCGGTGGCGATGATGAGCAGCCGATAGGTTGGGTAGGGCAGGCCCGGCAAAAGCTCTATCGAGCCGGAAAAGGCTTCGGGCAGGGGGGTGAACACGGGCTGACGGCCAAAGCCAAGGGTGATCAATTGATTGAATATCAAGATCAGCGCGAAGGTCGCCAAAACCTGATCCAGATGGTCACGCGCATAGAGGCGGCGCACCACAAGCGCCTCTATCAAAAACCCTGTCAGAGCTGCAGCGATCAGCGCGGCGGGCAGCCCCAGCCAAAAGCTGCCGGTGAGGCCCGCAACATAGGTTCCGGCATAGGCCCCGACCATGAAAAGCGAACCATGAGCAAGGTTGATAACCCCCATGATCCCGAAGATCAGGGTCAGCCCCGCGGCGAGCAGGAACAGCATGACCCCGTATTGCAGGCCATTCAGCAATTGTTCGATTATAAGGATCATTCGCCTGCAAAGGCCCTTTTCAAAGCGAAAAAGGCCGGGGAATAGCCCCGGCCCAAATCACTTGATTACATCTTGCACTGCGCCGCGTAGCTGTCGCCATGATCCTTGAGGATCACACGGTCGGTCACGGCCTTTGCACCACCTGCGCCATCATCAACGATGTTCAGCACATACCAGTCGTGGATCGGGTGCTGGTTATTGCCGAATTTGAACGCGCCGCGGACGGACTCGAAATCGGCGGCTTTCACGGCAAGACGAAAGGCCTCCATATCATCCAGCCCGCCGGTTTTGGCCAAAGCGCTGGCGATCAGCCGCGCCGTGTCATAGCCTTGGCTTGCGTAATAGGTGATAGGGCGCGCATATTTCGCATCCCATGCAGCCACGAACTCCTTGCTGGCGGCATTGTCAAAATCACGGTTCCAATGGGCCGTCGCGGTGATGCCAATGGCCGCATCTTTGACCGCGCCAAGCACCACGGCATCAGTCGAGGGTTCGGAAAGCACCATCGGAATTTGGCCCAAAAGCCCGGCCTGCTGATACTGCTTGAGGAAGGCAATCCCAAGACCGCCGGGGTGGAACTGGAACACAACCTCGGGCGCCGCAGCGCGGATCTGCGCCATTTCAGAGGCGAAATCGGTCTGGTCCAATTGGGTGTAAATCTCTGTCACCTCACCGCCGAACATGCGGGTGAAGCCTGCGATGGCGTCTTTGCCGGCCTGATAGTTCGGGGCGAGGGCCACGGCAGATTTATAGCCAAGCTCTTTGGCGGCAGCGCCTGCGGCTTCGTGCAGGGCATCATTCTGCCAGCTTACAACAAAATAATTCGGGTGACAGGCTTCGCCCGCAAAGGTTGAAGGGCCGGCGTTCGGGCTGAGATAAATTCCGCCATTGTCCAGGATGTCAGGCACGGTCGCGCCTGCGACGTTGGAAAAGATGATGCCGGTCAGCAGTTTGATGCCATCGTTTTGCATGAACTTCTCGGCGATCTGGCGACCATTGGCGGGCTTGAGTCCGTCATCTTCAACAACGAACTCCACCTCTACTCCGCCCAGCTTGCCGCCGCCCATTTCAAGCGCCAGAAGCATTCCGTCGCGCGCGTCCGCACCCAGATAGCCAGCCGGGCCGGACAGGGTGGTGATCACGCCAATTTTCAGCGGCTCGGCAAAGGCCGATGTCGCCATGAGTGCCATGAGGCTGGCAGCCGTAAGCAGTTTTTTCATATCTCACTCCAAGTTGTGATGTGGGCCTTTTCGGCCCTTTTATTTTGGTCAGCATGACCCGGCCCGATTATTATTTCAAGCCTGAAATATCTAAAGCTTCACCCAGCCTTCCGGCGGCTCTTTGCCGGGGTGCAGGGTGCCGCATTGCGGACAGGTGCGCGCGGCCTCATCAGCGTAGAAGGCTTTGTAGATCGGTGGCAGATCATCGACGATGCTGGTCAAAGCCACTTCGGCGCGGTGAACAAGGCTTTGGCATTCAAAGCAATACCACTCAATCGCGTCTTTCGCGCCAGCGGCACGCTTTGGCTCGATCACCAATCCGATGGAGCCCTCTTGCGGGCGCTGGGGCGAATGGCGGATATGGGCGGGCAGTAAAAACACGTCACCTTCGCGGATCGGCACGTCATAAAATTCGCCAGTCTTGGTATCATGGATCTTTAAAAGCATGTCGCCTTTGAGCTGATAGAAGAACTCCTCCACCGGGTCGTCGTGGTAATCGGTGCGTTTGTTGGGGCCGCCAACAACGGTCACCATCATATCGCTGTCTTCAAACACCATCTTGTTGCCCACGGGGGGCTTTAGCAGGTGTTTATTCTCGTCGATCCATTTCTGGAAATTGAATGCGGCAAGTCTGGTCATGGTCTCCCCCTTTTGGGCATCATGGAAGAAGCAGACCGCATTCGTCAAATGCGGCGCGGGTGCGGGCTTTTTCGCGTTCGGTCAGTTCCAGTAGGGGCGCACGTACATGCCCCCCGGTTTGGCCAAGCAAGTCCTGCCAATACTTCTGGTGTGCGTGCGGTTTCTCGGATGGGCGCGTGTCCTTCCACGCCGCGCGCACAGGCTCCAGACTGGCGCTGATCTCGCGCGCTTTCTCGTACTCCCCGGCAAAAGCCGCTTGGGTGTAATCATGCATCCGTCGATCCGTGGCGGTCTGGATCATGTAGGGCGGCGAGGAGCAGAGATAGAGCTGCCAGTTCATCTCGGTGATATTGTCGAGCCATTCTTCCTCGGACGCCGTTGATACCAAGATGCGGTCTTTTGCGAGCTGGTGCAGCTCTCGGTACATCGGTCGCGGGACGGAGTATTTGATCGCGACCACCGTTTCCAGATCGGCGAGGCGGTTGCACAGGCGCGGAGTCATCAGATAGCCGCTGTCTGGGTGCGACCAAAGCGCGATGCCGATATCAACCTTCTCGGCAATCGTCTGGTAATAGCGCATCAGGGTTTCATCCTGCGCCTTTTGGAAATGCAGGATGGGGGCGTGCACCACGATGTAATCCGCCCCGCAGGCCTGCGCGTGGCGCGCCAGATCAATCACCACATCCATATTCTGGTCCGAGCAAGACATGATCGTCTGCGCCCGTCCGTCTGCGGCCGAAACCGCCATGTCAAAATTCCGTTTGCGCTCTTCCAGCGACATCGCAAAGCATTCACCTTGCTTGCCCGCGATGAAAAACCCGGAAATGCCCAGATCCTCAATCCAATGGTTCATATTGGCGCGAAACCCGGCCTCATCCATCGCGCCATCTTCCTTGAAGGGCATAAGGGCGGCGGCCCAGATGCCGCGCATATGGGTGAAGGCGTGGGCTTTGGCGTCTTGGCGGCTGTATTTCATAACGGTTTTCCTGTCAGGGCGCGCCACAGGTTCTCAGAACTGAGTGGCAGCGAAAGATCGGGGGTATCGGCGGGAAGGGCATCCATCACGGCATTCAGGATTGCGGCGGGGATGCCGATGCAGCCCGCCTCGCCCACGCCTTTGACACCAAGCGGATTTGCCGGGCTGGGGGTGGGTTGGCTGAACAGATGAATGGGGGGCATGTCGGTGGCGCGGGGCAGCGCGTAATCCATCAGGCTGCCGGTTTGCAACTGCCCATCGGCATAGACCATACGTTCCATGGTTGCCGCCCCGATCCCTTGGGCGGCCCCGCCCAAAAGTTGGCCTTGCACGAGCAGCGGATTGATCACGGTGCCCGCATCATCGATCCATGTGATCCGCTCAATCGTCAGTGCGCCTGTATCGGCGTCAATCGCGATCTCGGCCAGAATTGCACCTGAAGCCCAAGCTTCCGCATCGGCGGTATGGCGTATATCCACGCAAAGCCTATCCGGGCCAAGATGTTTGGCGAGAGCGGCCCATGACAGCGCGCTGCCCCCGCCGCAAAGCCCGGTTTGCGTTACCGTAACGGCGCTTGCCGCACAGCCGAGCAAGGGGGCGGCCACATCAATCGCGCGGCCCAGAAGCGCCGACGCCGCGCGCCACATGGCAGAGCCACCGATGGCGGTTGAGCGGCTTGCGAGTGCGCCGATGCCATCCGGGACATCGGCGGTATCGCCCGCGACAACAGCAATCTGGCTTGGGTCAACGTTAAGCGCCTGCGCCACGATTTGCGCCATCGCCGTTTCCCGGCCCTGGCCTTGGGCGGAAGACCCGGTGGCGGCAAGAAATGTGCCATCCTCGCGCAGGGTCAGGTGCGCCGTCTCCCAGCCTTGGCCGCAGGGTTCAACATAAAGCGCCAATCCAAGGCCGCAGATCGCGCCATTCTCTCGCCGCGCAGCCTGCTGTGCGCGCAGGTCATGGTATCCGGTCTCAACTTCGAGCCGGTCCAACAAGGCCAGATAATTTCCAGAGCATGGCGTGTCGGGGTGGTGGCTCAGGTTGCGCATTGCATTTCTGCGGCGGATATCCATGGGGTCAATCCCAAGCCGCCGCGCCGATTTATCCATCAAACTTTCCATCAGCATCGCGGCCTCGGGCCGCCCCGCGCCGCGATAGATATTGACCGCGGGACCTTCGGTGATCTCGGCCGTCGCGCTTACGTCAAAGGGGATGTCATAGGGTCCGGGCAGGATGCGGCCCGCATTGCGCACGGGGGAAAGCGCCGAATAGGGCATCCAATGGCCCAGAGGAAAGGTAAACTCTGCCCGCAGCCCGGTGGCGTGGCCCGTGTGGTCAACCGACATTTCGGCCCGGCTGCTGGCCCCGCGCCCTTGTGTTGCGGCCAGAAAGTCATCGGATCTTGAGGCGTTCCACTTGACGGGACGTTGCAGCTTTAACGCGGCAAAGGCGGTCAGCAAATCTTCGGGCATCAGTGAGGCCTTTCCACCAAATGCCCCGCCAACATCGGGCGCTATGACCCGCACGGCCTCACGTGGCAGGCCCAGCATGGCGCAAAGATCATCGCGCCCGCGCTGTGGCGTCTGGGTTGATAGCCAAACGGTAAGCGTATCACCATCTGGCATCGCAAAAGCCGCACGCGGTTCCATGGCGAAAGGGGCAATCAGCGCGTGGTCAACCGCTGCGGTAACCGGGTGTTCGAAGGCGGGAAGGCGCTTTCCCCAATGTGCAATTGTTTTGGCCTGTTGGGGTGCCGGCGCGTCGTCAACCTCCAGCACGATCAATTCCATCGCATCGCGCGCGGCGTCGCGGCTGGTGGCGATAATAGCGGCAACTGCCTGCCCCGCCGCGCTGATCCTGTGATCGGCCAGAGGCTCCATCGTGATCAAATTCGCATTGGGAAGCAGCGGGTTCACGGCGCTTTGGGCGCAAAGCACAAGGTCTTTGGCGGTGAAAATGGCGACAACGCCCGGCATTCCAACCGCAGCACCCGTGTCAAGCAAGGTGATTTCGCCTGCGGGATAGGGGCTGCGCAGAACCTCCAGAAACAGGCTGCCCTCGGCCTGAAGATCATCCACAAACAACCCGCGCCCGCGCAGCAAACGTGCATCTTCGCGCCGTGGCATCTTGCGCCCGATCCATCCGTTTGTCTGAAGTGCGCTGCGCACTGAGCCAGTCATCCAATAACCCCTCCGTCCGGGCATTTGATCAGGAGATGACCTATTCGGCAATCCGGCTATCTCCTATTCCGGCATAATCCTTGGGTATTGATGATGCGCCTCAATCAACGCCAGATCGAAGCGTTTCTTGCCGTCGCAGATGCAGGAAATTTCTCACACGCGGTCGGGCAGCGAATGACAGGCCGCGCCGATTTCAAAGATTTGAAAAACTGTGTTTGAAACTTTGGCGTTTGGCGGTCAGTTTGATGCGGAACGCGAAAGGAAACGCCATGGCCCACCCCCTTCTGACCCAAGACGATATTGACGCATATCAGCGTGACGGTGTTGTGCTGATCAAAGGGCTGTTTGCCGAGCATGTTGAGATGCTCCGTAATGGCGTGGAGCGAAACATGACGGAGCCGGGCGAATATGCGGCGGAGAACCTGAAGCCGGGCGAGGGTGGGCGCTTCTTTGATGACTATTGCAACTGGCAGCGCATCCCGGAATTTGAACATGTCATCCGGCATTCTGCCGCCGCAGAGGTAGCAGCGGATTTGATGGGATCAGGCCGGGTGCAGGTGTTCCACGACCATGTGCTGGTCAAAGAACCGGGCACGTCAAAGCCGACACCGTGGCATCAAGACGGTCCCTATTACTTTGTTGACGGTATTCAGAACGTCAGTTTCTGGTCGCCGCTGGACCCGGTGCGCGAGGCTTCGCTGCGCTGTGTTGCAGGCTCTCACCGATGGGAAAAGCAGGTCTTGCCGACGCGCTGGTTATCCGAAACCAATTTCTACCCGAACCCTGAAGATTATATGCCTGTTCCGGACCCCGATGCCGAGGGCATGGATATTCGCGAATGGCCGATGGAACCGGGGGATGTGGTGGCCTTTAACTATGGGACCTTGCACGGTGCGCGGGGGAATAGTGCTGCCACGCGGCGAAGGGCGTTTTCGTTGCGGTTGTTAGGCGATGATGCCCGCTATGTGGCACGTCCGGGGCGCACATCCCCGCCCTTTCCGGGGCATGAGATGCGGCCGGGGCAGGTTTTGCGTGAAGACTGGTTTCCGGTGATTTACCAACGCTGATCGGGCAACTGCGTTTCTTTTCTGCGCGCGCCGCAGTATGAACCACAGCCACACAAAGCTAGTGTGCATCAATTGCACAGCCCGGCGAAAAATCTGATAGCTTGACAATTTCAGCGATGAAGGCCACGCCGAGGCAAGAAATAGTGAGGCTGTGATGACGGATAAACCTGAGAAACAAAAGAAGCCATCGCGCCAGCAGGTCTATACTCTGGTCATCGAAGTGGGCCGCAGTCCAGGCGACGGTTTGCCGGCCAAGGCTAAGGGGGCC
>CALEMZ010000180.1 GCA_937910975.1 uncultured Pseudorhodobacter sp.
GGCTTCTTCCAAAAATGCATCAACGCAGTCAATGCCGACGACGCGCCCCTTAGGCCCCACAATCTCAGCCAATTGGAGCGACATATCTCCCCATCCACAGCCGACATCGAGCACTGACATTCCTTCTTTGATGGGCAAGTTTGGGATCACTGCAGCGGAATGGCGTGATAACCCTCCTTGAAGGATGTGGCGGTACTTTGTGAATTTTGGTCCCAGAACCGAGTTCCAGAACTTTACAAAATCTGTGTCATCCTCTTTGTCGAGCGCCATGACGTCCCCCCCCCTCTTTGTGAGCAAAGTATCACAGGCGTCGTAACTTTCCTAATTCGCGCGCGGAATCGGCACTCACAGAAAGCTTTGCGGATCAATATCGATCGCTAGCCGCAGATTGTTCGGCAGCCTGATCTGCGAAATCCACTCGGATAGCGCCGCCTGAATTGGCGCGCTCTTTTCGGCCTTCACCAGCAATCGCACCCGATGCCGCCCTCGAACCCGCGCGATCGGAGCCGGTGCTGGGCCAAAAACCTGTGCGCCGATTTTACGCAACGGCCCGTCCCGCCGTGCCAGTTCCGCACCAACATCAAACACCTGTGCCACATCCGGCCCCGACAGAATAATCCCCGCCATCCGCCCATAAGGTGGCACCCCGGCCTGCTGTCGCTCCTCCGCCTCGGCTTGCCAAAACGCTTCCTCATCGCCGCCCAGAATGGCCCGGATCACCGGATGCTCGGGCTGAAAGGTCTGCATCATCGCAACGCCGGGCCGCTCCGCCCGCCCGGCCCGCCCCGCCACCTGCCGCATCAATTGAAACGTCCGCTCCGCCGCCCGGAGGTCCGACCCTTGCAGACCAAGATCCGCATCAATCACCCCCACCAACGTCAGCAGCGGGAAGTTATGCCCCTTGGCCACGATCTGCGTCCCGATGATGATATCCGCCGCCCCCGCTGCTATCGCCTCGATCTGCTCTTTCAACGCCCGCGCTGAGCCGAACAGGTCCGACGATAGCACCGCCACGCGTGTATCCGGAAACAGCGTCGTCACCTCCTCGGCCAGCCGCTCCACCCCCGGTCCCACCGGGGCCATCTTACCCGCCACCCCGCACGAAGGGCACACTTCCGGCATCGGTTTTGTTGCCCCGCATTGGTGACACATTAACCGATTGAGAAACCGGTGCTCCACCATCCGCGCGTCACAATCATCGCAGCCCACCTGCTCGCCGCACGCCCGGCACAGCGTCGCCGGGGCATAGCCGCGCCGGTTGAGGAAGATCAGCGCCTGCTCGCCCGCCGCAACGCGGCCCTTCACCTCCCGCTCCAGCGTCGGTGAAATCCAGCGGTTGGAGGGCAGCTTTTCGGCCCGCATGTCAATTGTGCGCATGTCCGGCATCTCAGCCACACCAAAGCGCGCACCCAAATTCAGCCGCCCATATTTGCCCGACTGCGCGTTGACCCAGCTTTCAAGTGAGGGCGTGGCCGAAGCCAGCACAATCGCCGCCCCGCAAATTGCCGCCCGCAGCACGGCCATATCGCGGGCATTGTAAATCACGCCCTCTTCTTGCTTGTAGGAGCTGTCGTGCTCCTCATCGACCACGATCAGCCCAAGATCCTGAAACGGTAAAAACAGCGCCGAGCGCGCGCCCGCCACAAACTGCGTGCCCCCATTCGCCGCCATCCGCCATAAGCGCCGCCGCTCGGTCATCGTCACACCCGAATGCCATTCCGCAGGCCGCGCGCCAAACCGCGCTTCCACCCGGTTGATGAATTCCGATGTCAGCGCAATCTCGGGCAGCAACACCAGGGCCTGCCGCCCCTGCCGGATACATTCGGCCACGGCCTCCAGATACACCTCCGTCTTGCCCGACCCGGTCACCCCCTTCAGCAGCGTCGCCGAATAGCCGCCCATCGCGACCGAGGCCACCAGCGCATCGCCCGCGACCACCTGATCGCCCGCGAGCCGCACCGTCATCGACTCCGGGTCAAGGCGTGGATAGGGCAAGTCGCGGGGGGCGTCTTCTTCTAGCACCACACCGGATTTCACGAGCCCCTTGATAACCGAAGCCGTCACCCCCGCCTGCTCAGCCAGTTCCGAAAGGGTAAAGGACAGCCCGCCAAAATCACGCAACACCTCCAGTACGCGGGCGCGGGCGTCGGTGGCGCGGGCGGGTTCCCCCTCACCCAGCCGATAGATACGACGGGTAGAGGGCGGGCTATCGAGCCCCGGCGCGCGGGTCGCAAGGCGCAGCATCGCAGGCAATGGGGTAAGGGTATAATCGGCGGCACGCACCAAAAAGGCGCGCATCTCATCGCGCATCGGCGGTACATCCAACACCCGGTAGGCGCTTCGCAACTTGGCCGGGTCAATCCCGCCCATACCCTCCCCCCAGACCACACCGAGGATTTTGCGCGGGCCTAAGGGAAGCTCCAGAAAATCTCCCAAGCCACAGCCGCCTTCAGGCGCGCGGTAGTCCAGCACCGGGCCAAGGCTGCGGCCGAAAGCCTCGGTCGTGGCCACGCCGATCACCTCTCCCGCCTGCCAAAACGCCTTTACCACGCCTATCCCTCTCCCGATCTCTTTCGCTGGGCCTGAACTTGCGCTAATACACTGCCAAACCCTTCAGCAACACCCAAAGGACGTGCGCCATGAAATTCTTTGTCGATACCGCCGATGTCGAGGCGATCCGCGAACTCAATGACCTAGGTATGGTCGATGGGGTCACAACCAACCCCTCGCTGATCCTGAAATCGGGGCGCGATATTCTGGAAGTGACCAAGGAAATCTGTGGCATCGTTTCCGGCCCTGTCTCGGCAGAAGTCGTGGCGCTTACCGCAAATGAGATGATTGCCGAGGGCCGCAAACTGGCCGCGATTGCACCGAATATCGCGGTAAAGGTGCCGCTGACATGGGATGGGCTGAAAGCCTGCAAAACCCTGACGTCCGAAGGCCATATGGTCAACGTAACGCTTTGTTTTTCCGCCAATCAGGCGCTGCTGGCGGCCAAAGCCGGGGCCACATACATCAGCCCCTTCATCGGGCGTCTGGATGATATCAACCTTGACGGGCTTGACCTGATTTCCGAAATTCGCACCATCTATGACAATTACGGCTTTGATACCCAGATCCTCGCGGCCTCGATCCGCACGGCCAACCATGTCGCGCAATGCGCAATGATCGGCGCGGATGTGATGACGGCCCCGCCTTCGGTGATCAAGGGTTTGGCCAACCATGTGCTAACCGACAAGGGCCTTGAGCAGTTCATGAAAGATTGGGCGAAAACAGGGCAGAAAATTCTTTAAATCCATGTATAGTGCCACGCAAAACCACAGGGCAGTTGCATGATTGAACAGGACTTGCGGGATCGCATCATCGCCGAACCTGAAACAATTTTGGAAGATCAAGATGTCATGCGCGCGCTGATTGCCGCGAATGAACGGGCGATGGGCTCCAATATCGTTGATTTGCGTGGCATTGCGATGGAACGGCTGGAAACCCGGCTGGACCGTCTGGAGGATACCCATCGGTCTGTCATCGCTGCGGCATATGAAAACCTTGCGGGTACCAATCAGGTGCATCGCGCGATCCTGCAAATGCTCGATCCGCTGAGCTTTGAAGAGTTTATCCAAAGCCTCAGCGGTGAGGTGATGCAAACCTTGCGGGTGGATTGCATGCGTTTGGTGCTGGAATCAGTACAAAGCGCGGAAGACCCTACCCTGCGCAAACTGGGCGAAGTGCTTTATGTCGCCGAGCCCGGTTTTATTGCCGATTACATTGCGGGGGGGCGAAATGTCTCGCTGCGGCCTGTGACCCTGCGGCAGGTGGTGCCGGCCTCGGACGCGCTTTATGGCGAACGTGCGGGCTGGATCCGGTCTGAGGCGTTGATGCGTCTCGACTTCGGCAAGGGGCGTTTGCCGGGGATGCTGGTGATGGGGGCCGAAGACCCGCATCAATTCAAACCCACGCAAGGCACA
>CALEMZ010000181.1 GCA_937910975.1 uncultured Pseudorhodobacter sp.
CGAGGAACCGTCGCCACGGGCATAGAAACTAAGTGTCGTCATGGAGCTGCCCCTTCATGTTGCTGTTTGAAGGTTTCGCATGAGACTAAGTTGAATTTGAGGCAAACTTGCGACGTTTTCCCGCGCAAAACTGAGCGGTCCGAACGGCGTTGCGACCCTGTCTTTGACTGACAGCGGTAATTTTTCTGAAGCGTTTGCACAGATAACACGCGCAACTGGGGCTATTGATCTGCTGCGTGGAACGTCGTGATTGGGCGCGGCGTTGGCATCTTTTCCGCATAAAAAAGGCCCCGCCATGTGGCGGGGCCTTTTTCATTCTTTCAAAATCCAGCCTTAGCTATAGCGATAAGGTCGCCCGGCTTTTTCCATGGTGTCGTTATACTCTTTGAAGATCGCCACGACCTTGGCTTTCACCTCGGATTCAGCGGCAATCTCGTCCCAGAAGGCACGGCCTGCGGCCTCAACTTGTGACCATTCGGCATCCGGGATCGAGGTAAGTTTCAGCTTCGGGCCGTTGACGCGCAACTTGGCCTCGCCACCCCAATACCAGTGCTGACGGTGGTAGTGCGACTGCTCAAAGCAGACCTTCATCAGGGCTTGCAGATGCGGCGGCAGTTCATTCCAGCGGTCCATATTGGCAAAGAAATGGCCGATCCAAGCGCCGGAGATGTTGTTGGTCAGGAAGTAGTTGGTCACGTTGGACCAGCCAACGGTATAGACCTCGGTGATGCCCGACCATGCGATGCCGTCCAGCTCACCCGTTTGCACCGCCACTTCGATATCTTCCCATGGCAGCGTTACAGGAACAACGCCGAACTGGGACAGGAAGCGGCCAGCAGTGGGGAAGGTGAAGACGCGTTTGCCCTTGAGGTCGGCAAGCGAATTGATCGGGTCTTTGGTGGAGAAGTGGCACGGATCCCATGCGCCGGCCGAGATGTGCTTGACGCCAACCTTGGCATATTCCTCGGCCCAGATTTCGCCCAACCCGTATTGGTTGAACAGCACCGGCACGTCGAGCGAGTAGCGCGAGGCGAAGGGGAAGTAGCCGCCGAAGACGGTGACGTCTGTGGGCGAGGCCATAGAGTCATCATCGGATTGCACAGCGTCAATGGTGCCGCGCTGCATAGCTTGGAACAGCTCGCCCGTCGGTACCAACTGGTCGGCGTAATAAAGCTCAATCTCCATCTGGCCAGCGGCGATTTCGTTGAACTGGTCGATGGCAGGCTTGATGACTTCTGCGCCAAGGGCGGCCCCGGCATAGGTTTGCAAGCGCCATTTGATCGGGGATTGGGCAAGCACTGGGGTTGCGAGGGCCGAGGCCCCAGCGGCCAGCGCGCCGGTGGTGAGGAACTTTCTTCTGGTGGTCATTTGCTTTCTCCTAGTTGGTTCGGCGGTTGATCCGCCTTTCTTCAGTTGATTATGGGTTAATGACGAAGCGTGTTGGGCAGCCAAAGAGCGAGCTGCGGGAACATCATCACAATGGCGAGTGCGAGAACCATCACCGCCACAAAGGGCACGATGGAGCGGTAGATATCCATCAGCGTAACCTCGGGCGGGGCCATGGCGCGCATTAAAAAGAGGTTATAACCGAAAGGCGGGGTCATATAAGCGATTTGGCAGGTCATGGTGTAAAGAACGCCGTACCAGACCAGATCAAACTCCAGCAGTTTGACGAGGGGGACGTAGAGCGGGGCCACGATGACAAGCATCGCGGTATCGTCGAGGAACGTGCCCATCAGGATGAAGGAGAGCTGCATCAAGATCAGCACCTCCCAACGGCCAAGGCCAAGGTTGTCAAGGAACAGACCCTTGATCGCATCGACCGCGCGCAGCCCGTCAAATACCGCGCCGAAAGCGAGGGCGGCAAGGATGATCCAGAGAAACATGCAGGAGATGGCAAGGGTTTGGCGGGTGGCGGTTTCAAACACCTGACGCGTCATACGGCCTTTGGCCGTGGCCACGAGCACCGAGGCAACCGCGCCAATAACAGAGCTTTCGACAAGGCGGGTGTAGCCGGTGACGAAGGGAACCATCATCACAAGGAATATGCCAAAGGGCAGCAGGCCCGCAAGCAACAGGCGATACTTCTCGGCTTTCGGGACTGCGGCCAATTCGGCCGGGTCCAGAGGGGGTCCAAGGCTGGGGTTCAGTTTGCAACGGATCCAGATATAGGCAATGAACATCGCCGCCATCATCAGCCCCGGCACCACGCCCGCAAGCCAGAGGTCCGCCACTGACTGCCGCGCGATCAGGGCGTAAAGCACCAGAACCACGGACGGTGGCACCAAAATACCAAGTGAGGAACCGGCCTGAATAACGCCCGTCACCATTCGCTTGTCGTATTTTCGTTTCAGAAGTTCCGGCAGGGCTATCGTGGCCCCGATGGCCATGCCTGCCACCGAAAGCCCGTTCATCGCCGAAATCAGTAC
>CALEMZ010000182.1 GCA_937910975.1 uncultured Pseudorhodobacter sp.
ACCGCGTTCTTGTCTTCGATGAAATCGCCAAGCTGGCTGTCTTCCTCGTCGCCAATAGGGGTTTCCAGTGAAATCGGCTCCTTGGCGATCTTCATCACCTTGCGAACCTTTTCCAAAGGCATCTGCAGCTTTTCGGCCAATTCTTCCGGCGTCGGCTCGCGGCCAATTTCATGAAGCATCTGCCGACCTGTGCGCACCAGCTTGTTGATCGTCTCGATCATATGCACCGGAATACGGATCGTGCGGGCCTGATCCGCGATCGATCGCGTGATCGCCTGACGGATCCACCATGTTGCATAAGTGCTAAACTTATAGCCACGACGGTATTCGAATTTATCCACGGCCTTCATCAGGCCGATATTGCCTTCCTGAATAAGATCAAGGAATTGCAAGCCGCGGTTCGTGTACTTCTTGGCAATCGAGATAACAAGCCGAAGGTTCGCTTCGACCATTTCCTTCTTGGCCTGGCGGGCTTCTTTTTCGCCCTTCTGCACTTGGTTCACGATGCGGCGGAATTCGGAAATATCGACTCCCACGTAGGATCCGACCTGCGCCATTTCCTCGCGCAACTCCTCCACCTTCGGGCGAGATTTCTCCATCAGGGCCTGCCAGCCGCGCCCATCCTTGGCGGCCATACGGTCACACCATGTCGGGTCAAGCTCATAGCCCTGATATTCGTCGATAAACTCACGACGGTTGATCCGGGCCTGGTCGGCCAGCTTCACCATACCGGAGTTGATCGCCATAATCCGTCGGTTGATGCCGTAAAGCTGGTCGATCAGGGCTTCGATCCGGTTGTTGTGCAGGTGCAACTCATTGACCAGCAAAACAATTTGGGATCTCAACTTTTGATAGGCATCTTCCTCTTTGGTCGAGAACAAGTCCTTCCTGTTCATCGTTGCCGACATGCGCAGATTTTGCATCTCAGCCAGCATCTCATAGTCATGCGCGATGACTTCAAGCGTCTCCAGCACGCGCGGCTTCAGCGCCGCTTCCATAGCCGCCAGCGACATGTTGGAGGCTTCGTCATCCTCATCATCATCATCACTGCGCGACAGCGGGTTGCCATCTGCGTCCAGCTCAGGGCCGGAATTGGCATCGCGGGTGGGCGCGGCCTCGGCACCCGGCAAGCCCTGACTCACCAGATCCTCGTCGCCCTCGCCTTCGCCCTCCATGCCCCGACCAAAGGTTGTTTCAAGGTCAATCACATCGCGCAGCAAAATATCTTCGCTCAGTAATTCGTCGCGCCAGATGGTGATGGCCTGAAACGTCAGCGGGCTTTCACACAGGCCCGCAATCATAGTGTTGCGCCCGGCCTCAATCCGCTTGGCGATGGCAATCTCGCCCTCGCGGCTCAACAGTTCAACCGAGCCCATCTCGCGCAAATACATGCGTACCGGGTCATCCGTGCGGTCCAGCGCCTCCGCCGTCGCGCCCGACAAGGCAACCTCGCGTGAACCGGAACCGGTTTCCACCAGCTCCCCGCCCGTCGCGCTGTCTTCCATTTCGTCTTCTTCGGTAACCTGGATACCCATTTCCGACAGCATCGACATTACGTCTTCGATCTGGTCAGACGACACCTGCTCCGGCGGCAGCACCGCGTTCAGCTGATCATAGGTGATATAGCCACGCTCGCGTGCATCCGCTATCATCTTCTTGATGGCAGCCTGGCTCATATCAAGCGAGGAATCGGTCTCTTGATCTTCTTGCTTGCTGTCGTCTGCGTCTTTGGCTGCCATGGATGCTCCTATAGGCCGCGTGGTCTGGTCTGGTGAAACCGAATCACTCGGTCGAATGTACGAATCATTAGCGCGAATCACAGGAGGGGAAAGGCATTCGCCTTATTTCTCCGGTGATTTGCCCGTTTATCAGCTTTTTGCGGCAAGTTAAAAGGGCTGTCCGTCGGATTTTATGCCCCTGCTGCAAAGCGGCGTCGTTTCAGCTTTTTGTGCGGCCATTACGGCCAAAATCTATCCGATCCCACAGGTTGCGGGCCTGCTCCAGTTCCTCGCGGTTCATTTCAACCCCATTTTCTGCGACAAAGCCTTCACCCTTCACCGCCTCTGGCCCTTTGGCGGCGGAGAACCTTGCCTCATTGGCTTGCGCCAACCGCCATGTCAGCCCCTCATCGGCAAGCCCGGTCAAATCCTCTGCCGCCTCAGTCACTTCTCGCCGCCCGCTCCGGGCCGAACGCAACTTGCGCAGCATATCGCTGATGCAAACCGCTGCGTAATCCGGGTCTGTCGCCCTTAGAATGGGTGGTGCCGTCATGACATGGCTTTGATGAAAGAGAGTTTCAACCACCGCGCGGTGCTCTTCTTTCAGCTTTTCAATACTCGACCCCATGTCTGCGTGGCTTTGGTGCAAAAGGGCAAGGCGCAAGCGGTCTTCGTGCGGGTCGGTCATGTCCAGCCGCTCCAACGCCGCCTCGAAGCGCAGGATCAGGCTGGGATGGATCAAAAGTGCTGCAAGCACCACCTGCTCCACCATACGCTCATCATTGATGCCAAGCGCTAGGGCCGACGATTTGGTCGTGGCCACCGGGCGCGGCTCTGGCTGCCATGGCTTGCCCTTGCCGCGCGCACCGGGCGTCCATTCCCTTTGCTGGCCGGGTTTGCGGCTCGACTGGCCAAACAAATCCTCGCGCAGGCGTTTGATCTCCTCGCCGTAATGGCCACGGATCGAACCATCCTTGATGCGCATAAGTGCTGTGCGCAGGGTCTTATCAAGGGCGGCCTTGCGTTCGGGGCTGTCAAACACACGGCCCTCGGTTTCGCGCTTCCACAGCAGGTTGACCATGGACTGCGCCGCCTCCAGCACCGTCTGCATCGCATCTGCCCCTTGGGCTTTGAGCAAATCATCCGGGTCCATCCCCGGCGGCAGCACGGCAAAGCGCAGCCCCTGCCCTGCCTCCAGAAGCGGCAGCGCCAGATCAATCACCCGCAACGCCGCCCGCAGCCCAGCCGTATCGCCGTCAAGGGCAATCACCGGCTCGGGCGAGACGCGCCACATCAGGCGCAGCTGGTCCTCGGTCACGGCCGTGCCCAAGGGGGCCACCGTGGCGGTAAACCCGGCCTCGCAAAGCGCAATCACATCCATATAGCCTTCGGCCACGATCAGCGGCTTGCCTTTTCCTGCGGCCTCACGCGCGGGGCCAAGGTTGAAAAGGTTGCGGCCCTTGTCGAACAACTCGGTTTCCGGCCCGTTAAGGTATTTTGCCCGCGCATTCGGGTCGAGGCTACGCCCGCCAAGGCTGATCGCGCGGCCGCGCCCATCGCGAATCGGAAAGATGATGCGCCCGCGAAACCGATCATAAGGCGGGCGACCATCATCAGAGGCAGCACAAACGCCGGAATCCACGATCAGATCGGGGGCGAAACCCTTGGCCGTCAGCGCCGCAAACACGCCCTGACGTGCATCCGGGGCCCAGCCAATTTCCCAACGATCCTGTGCGGTTGCGTCCAATCCACGGCGGTCCAGATACTCCCGCGCCGTCAGCCCTCCGGCGGTTTTGAGCTGGAGGCGGAAGTATTTCACCGCCTCCTCCATCACCTCAACCAACTGGCTGCGCCGATCCGCCTTTTTGGCGGCTTGCGGGTCACGGGCCGGCATCGGCAGGCCCGCCTCACGCGCCAAAAGCTCCACCGCCTCCATGAAGCCGAGGTTCTCGGTTTCCATGATGAAGGTCAGCGCGTCACCCTTGGCTTGGCAGCCAAAGCAGTAATAAAACCCTTTGCGATCATCGGCATGAAAGCTTGCAGATTTTTCCTGATGGAAAGGGCAAGGCGCCCACATATCGCCCTTGCCCTGATTGGATTTGCGCATGTCCCAAACCACCTTGCGCCCAACGACTTGGGACAGCGAGATGCGGGTGCGCAATTCGTCAAGGAAACCGGGTGGTAAACTCATACTCTATATATCGGACTTGCGTACGCTATAGGCAAGCGGCGGCTTTACCAAAACGGACGGCAGGGTACCTGCTCAGCCGCAGATCTGGCGCGTCACCCGCTCAAACACCCGCGCGCCAATGGGGATCAGGCTGTCGGGGAAATCATAATCGGGGTTGTGCAGGGCTGGGTGATCAAGCCCAGCGCCGAGGAAAAACATCGCCCCTTTGGTGCCTGTCACATTGCTGAACCGGCCGAAATCCTCGGATGCGCGTTCGGGCAGATCGCCGATAGAATACCGAATGCCAAGCGCATCGAAGGCCCGGGCCAGTTGCGCCGTGGCCTCAGGGTCATTGATCGAGGCCCCGAAATCATCGTGATAGGTGATGGTAACGGTCAAGCCATGCGCCGCTGCTTCCGCTGCAACCAAAGCTTCCGCTTCGGCGCGCAGGGCGGCCATCGGCCCATCAGTCATGGTGCGAAGTGTAACCCAAACTTCGCCGTAACCCGGCGCGATACCGAAAGCCGGCTCACCCAGATTGGCATGGGTGACGGTGGCAAGCCGGTAATCGGGGCCAAGGTCGCCGCCCGGCCCAAGCGCGCCCAAGGCAGGGATCAGCCGCGCCAGTGCCAGCCCCGGCGAGGTGCCGAATTCGGGTTGCGCCGCGTGGCTGGTTTTGCCCTCCAGCGCAATTTTCATGCCGACCGAGGCGCAGTTCACCGGGCCGTCCGCCAGCCAGCATTCACCCAGCTTGCAGCCCGGCATATTGTGCAAAGAAAACGCCCAATCCGGGCGGAGTGCGGCATATTTCGGATCGGCAACCACGGCGGCGGCCCCCGAACCATCTTCTTCCGCCGGTTGGAACATCAAGATCACCCGACCCGTCGCGGGGCGCTGCCGCGAGAGCAGCCGCCCCAGCGCCAGCAAAATGGTCATATGCCCGTCATGGCCGCACAGATGCCCCTTGCCATCAATGGTCGAGCGGTGCGGCGCATCCGTGATTTCATGGATCGGCAGGGCGTCCAGCTCACAGCGAAAAAGAATGCCCGGCCCCGGTTTCGCGCCCTCAAACACCGCAGCAACCCCATGCCCGCCAAGGCCCGTCACCACCTGATCGGGGCGCAAAGCACCCAATGCGGCCACGACGCGCCCTGCGGTCACCAACTCTTCGCGCGACACTTCGGGAAAGCGGTGCAGATCACGGCGAAAAGCCGTCAGCTCCGCGATATCGCTATTGGTCAGCATCACAGCGCCTGTCGCGCCGCCTGCATCTTCATCGCGGCCTCAATCTCATGCCATGCCGTTCGTGCCATGGAGCGAAAGACCATCAGCTCAAACCCATCCTTATGCCGCATCAAGATCACCCCCATATGCCCAAGCGACGACCGCGCAGCGGCACCCATGCCGCGCAGGTCCACTGGCACAAGGCGCGCAAGCACATCCTCGGCCCCGGCCCCCGTCAGCGACAGGGCCGCCCAACCATCGCTTTGGTCGGTCAGCGCCGCAATCTCAGCCCAATCGCCCGGCGCTGCCCCGATCAAAAACGCCTGCCCCCGGCCTGTCCAAGCCAGCCGCACAGCGCCCTTTGCCCGCAGCTCATTCGGCTTTGGAAAGGCAAGGCCCAAGGGCTTCAACGCCGCCGCCAGCGCCTTTTCCTGCCCGGCGTAAGGGGCGATCGATGTAACCTGCCCCAGATCAACCTCCGCCAGCGTTAACCCTGCCAGCGTAATCGGCCCCTGCCCTGCCAATGCAGATTTTGCGATCAACTCAACCACGCAGCTTCACCCCCTCTTTGTCATGAAACACCGGGTCACAGACCTCACACAGCAGGTCGATGCCGCGCAAATGGTCCACCAGCCGCACCATCTCGCCATGCCGCGCACGCCCGTTGCGCAAAAACGCCAGCCCCAAATAGCCGCTCATCGTCGGCGAATAGCCCACCGAGGTGACATAGCCCTGATCGTTGGCCCGCATCACCTCTTCGCCGGGGTTGAACAGATGCGCCCCCGCCGAGATTTGTGCATCATTCACCGGGCGCAGGCCGACCAATTGGTCGCGCGCAGGCCCCACAAGGCCGGGCCGCGCCGCCGCCCCCTTGCCGATGCAGTCTTTCTTGGCTGAGATCATCTTTCCCATGCCAATATCAAAGGCCGTCACCCGCCCATGAATTTCAGCATGGGTGATGAAACCTTTCTCAATGCGCAGCACGTTCAGGGCCTCCAACCCGTAGGCCCCGCCGCCCAAGGTCTCCGCCCGCGCCAGAAGATCGCGAAACAACGCCTCGCCATAGCGCGCAGGCACCGCCACCTCATAGCCCTGCTCGCCAGAGAAAGAGATGCGGAACAGCCGCGCGCCCGTGCGCCCGATCTGCACCGCAGTACAGCCCATGAAGGGCAGATCCGGCGCATCAAACAGCGATTCAAGCAGCACCTTCGCCTTTGGCCCGGCCACCGCAAACTGCGCCCAGTTCTCAGTGACGGAGATGGTCCGCACATCCCAATCCGCACAATAGGCCTGTTGCACAAAGTCCAGATGCCGCATCACCGCGCCCGCCGCCGCCGTCGTCGTGGTCATCACGAAATGATGCTCGCCAAGCCGCGCTGTGGTGCCGTCATCCAACACATGCCCATCGGCACGCAGCATCAGCCCATAGCGCACCCGCCCCACCGGCAGCGTGGAGAACATATTAGTATAGACCAGATCAAGAAACCGCGCCGCATCGCGCCCCTGAATATCTATCTTGCCAAGGGTGGACACATCGCAAACCCCGACGGTATGGCGCACCATCCGCACCTCGCGGTCACAGGCCTCGCGCCATGTCACCTCACCAGGGCGCGGGAAATAGCTGGGGCGATACCAAAGCCCCGCCTCAATCATCGGCGCCGCGCGCTCCACACTTGCGGAATGCGAGGTCAAGTAACGCTGCGGCGCAAAACCCTCCGCGCGGCCCCCCGCCCCCATCGCGGCAATGGAAACCGGGCTGAAGGGCGGGCGGAAGGTCGTCACCCCGGTCTGCGCAATGCCCCGCCCCGTCGCATCCGCCAGCACGGCCAGCGCCCCCATGTTGGAGTTTTTGCCTTGATCGGGCGCCATGCCCTGCGTGGTATAGCGCTTCATATGCTCCACGCTCGCAAAGTTTTCCTGCGCCGCAAGCCGCACATCCTTGGTGGTCACATCATTTGCAAAATCGAGCCAGGCCCGGCGCTTGCCCTTCACCTCCCACAATGGCAGCAGGTCATAATCCGCCTCTTCGGCAGCAGGCAGCCCAATCGGCGCAGCCTTACGTCCCAGAACGCCCAAAGCCTCCACCGCGACAGCAGCCCCCGAGGCCAAACAGCGCGCGGTAGAGAATAGCCCTGCCGCAGCACCCGCCACATGCAACCCCGGCACCGCCCCCGCCTGCGGCAAGAACGCCGCCAGTGCGGCATCCCAAACCGGGCGCCCATTCATATGGCAGGTCAAATGCACCAGCGGGTTCCAGCCGCCCGAAACGCCCAGACAATCCGTCTCAATCTCAATCTCGGCCCCGCGATGCAGCATGGTGATGGCTTGCAACCCCAGCCGCCCCTTGGTCCCCACCACCACAGCCCCTGCATAAACCGGGCAATCCTCAAGCACCGAGGCATCGGCGCGCGCATCAATGATCGCCGCAACCTCTACGCCCGCCGCCATCAAATCCCGCGCGGTCTGGCGCGCATCGTCATTATTGGCAAAGATCGTCACCCGTTTGCCGGGGGCAACCCCGTAATGGTTAAGATAGGTCCGAATGGCCGAGGCTACCATGATGCCGGGGCGGTCATTATCGGAAAAGGCAATCATCCGCTCCTGCGCGCCCGCCGCCAACACCGTCTGACCCGCCACAATTCGCCAGAAACATTCGCGCGGCAGGTCCGGCATGGCCGCCACATGCAGGCCCACACGTTCCAACGCGCCATAGGTGCCACCGTCATAGGCCCCGGTCACGGTGGTGCGCGTCATCAGCCGCACATTGGGCATCCCGCCCAATTCATCCAGAACATCGCGCGCCCATTCCAGCGCTGGCTTGCCATCCATCAAGGCCATATCCGAAAGCAACCGCCCACCCATCACAGGGTTCTCATCGGCCAATATCACATCCGCGCCCGCCCGGCCCGCCTGCAAGGCCGCCGCCAAACCCGCAGGCCCCGCGCCAATCACCAACAGATCGCAAAAGGCAAAGGCCTTCTCATAATCGGCCTCATCATGGCGCCTCGAAAGGCTGCCCAACCCCGCCGCCCGCCGGATAATCGGCTCATAGATCCGCTCCCAGAAGGCACGCGGCCACATGAAGGTCTTGTAGTAAAACCCGGCACTCAGGAAGGGCGCGGCCAAATCATTCACCGCCATCACATCAAACTTCAGGCTTGGCCAACGGTTCTGGCTTTTCGCCTCCATCCCCTCATAAATCTCTTGCACCGTGGCGCGCACATTCGGCGTCTGCTGGCGCTCCTCGATAATCTCCACCAAGGCATTCGGCTCTTCCGACCCGGCGGTCAAAACTCCGCGCGGACGATGATACTTGAAACTGCGCCCAACCAGCTTCACCCCATTGGCCAACAGAGCCGATGCCAGCGTGTCCCCTTTGAACCCTTGATACGCCAGCCCATCAAACAAAAACCGCACAGGCGCTGAACGGTCCACAAGGCCTTTCCCCTCAACCCTCATTGCGCACCCCCCGCGGCTTCATCTTTGCAGAAATACTCGCGTCAACATCCGCCACCAGTGCCACGCCAGAAATGGCATGCGTCACCGTATTCCGCGTCACCCGCAACCAACTGGCGCAGCCCATCTCATGATACCAAAGATCCCGCACCTCCCCCGCCGGATTGTCGCGAAGATGCAAATGCGCGTCGATCGCGTCAAAATCCTCACCCTCCGGCAAGGTCAGATAATCCTCTGATCCGTAATAATAAAACTCACGACGGTCGCGAGGGCCACAAAGGGGGCAGGTGATGCGCATGATGTTGCCTCAGTGCAAATTGTGCTGTGATCCGGTGCCTTCTTCATCCAGAAGGTGCCCGGTCTTGAAACGGTCCAGACGGAAGCGCCGCGCCACCTCATGGCTCTCGCCTGTGGCCATCAGATGCGCCATGCACCAACCCGACGCCGGCACCGCCTTAAAGCCCCCGTAATTCCAGCCCGCATCCACAAACAACCCCTCCACCGGGGTCTTGTCGATGATGGGAGATCCGTCTGGCGTCATATCCATGATCCCGCCCCAGGATCGCAGCACCTTGGCACGGCCAATCATCGGCATCAGGGTCATCCCTGCCTCCATCACATGCTCCACCATCGGCAGGTTCCCACGGCTGGCATAAGAGGCATAGAAATCCAGATCCCCGCCAAAGACCAAACCGCCCTTGTCGGACTGGCTGATATAGAAATGCCCCATGCCGAAACTAACCACATGATCGATCACAGGCTTCAAGCCCTCGGTTACAAAGGCCTGCAACACGTGGCTTTCAATCGGCAAACGCATCCCCGCCATTGCCGCCACCTGCCCCGAGCGGCCAGCTACAACCATCCCGACCTTCTT
>CALEMZ010000183.1 GCA_937910975.1 uncultured Pseudorhodobacter sp.
GCGCAGCACCTCATCCGACAGGCGTCCGCGCAATTGTACCATGCCACTTTCATCCAGAGCGGCGGTGAACTCGGCTGGGCCGGATTGGTTGGCCGAGGGTTTGCGTGGTAGCGTTGCATCCAGCGAAAAGACGGGCGGCAATTGTGCCTGCAACTCGCCGATAATACGGTCAAAATCGGCCTGCGAGGCTTCCACGGAAGCCACTAGCGAGATATCGGCATCGGAGAAGGTGATGGTGCCCGCACCAAGGTCTTTGATTGCCTTGATCCCAACTTCGGCGGCATCAGCCCAGCGGGGGGTGGGCACGCCAAGGCCGATGGTGCAGGCAGTTTTGGCCGCAACCCCGGCGGACGTGCCTGCCGCCAAAATCCGGACGACAGCCCTTTCGGTATCGGCCGAGCAGGCATCAAACCGCGCGCCAGCCTCATCTTTTACGAATCGCAAGGTGAAGGGGGTGAGCACCGGGCGCGGGGCCGAAATGTTCATCTTGACCGACAGGCCTTCGGGGGCAAGGCGGGCAAGTTCACTTTCCAGTTTCCGCTTTTCAGCGGTGCTGGCGGAAATGGCGGTGATTTCCACCAGATCCGCCGAAACCGAGATTTTGGAACGCGGCAGCAGGCGTAGCGCGGCAAGCCCGAATTTCAGCGCAGCGTCCCAGCCTTTGGGGGCGGCATAGTCGGCACTTTCGAGCATATCGGAGACCTGCGCGCCTTTGGTCAGGCTGGCCACGCTTACCGTCAGGCTGGCATCGACCATTTTGCCTGGCACAAGGCCGATGAGGGAAACACCGTCATCATTGCGCAGAATTTCAACCGAGAATCGCGGGGCCTCGACTGCCCGCATTGCGGTCACTTCCAGCTGGTCACGTACGCGGGCTGCCTGCACTACGGTGCCCGCCATACTTACAACGCGAAAACGTGCGGCCTCGTTCGGAGCGGTGCCAAGAAGCCGGACTTGCAGGCCATTTGTTTCAACCGTGACCCAAGTGATGCCATCATCGAGAAAGCGCGAGGTCACAGCCGCCGCGGAACGGCTTTCGATGGCCAGGGCTGACCACCGCGCGCCAAGCGTAGCCAGAAATGCCGCGACGAGAACCGCGGCGATGGTGAGAATTGTTTTGCGTAGGTGCATTAGACCACTTCTTGCGGCGCCTGATTGTTCCTTAGGCCCTTGAGCAGCTGGGATCAATCAGAGCAATGCCGAACAGGCAAGAAACAGCGCAGGAATAAGCCCCGTGTTTCGGTTGGAGCGGAAAAGCGCGAGGCATTTGGCCGGATCTGTCGTGTCCAACCGGGTCAATTGCCATGCCATATGCCAGCCAAAACCCCAAATTCCGATCAGCGCAACCAGAAGTTTTGGCAAGCTTGGCTCCGTGGGCAAGAGGGCCATGAGGGTGGCTGCGGTCATCAACAAGACGGAGGTTGCAAGAAAGCCGCGCAGCCATGGCAGGCTGTTGCGATCGCCAAAAAGCCGCGCGGTGGATTTGACGCCAATCAGGGCGTCATCCTCTTTATCCTGATGGGCATAGATCGTGTCATAAAACAGCGTCCAAGCGATGCCGGAAAACCATAGCACAATGGCCGCCGCGCCCAGAGAGCCGGAATGAGCTGTCCAGGCTATCAGCGCCCCCCAGTTGAACGCGAGGCCGAGAAAGATCTGCGGCCACCACGTAAAACGTTTGGCGAAAGGGTAGATGACGACCAGCGCCAATGAGGCGATGCCAAGCGCGATGGTGGGCGCGTTATAGGAAAACAGGATAAGCGCTGATAGCACGGCCTGCGCGGCCATCCACAGAATCGCTTGTTTGACGGTAACTTGGCCAGAAGGTATCGGCCTGCTTTTGGTGCGGGCGACGGCGGCATCATATTCGCGGTCGGAGATGTCATTCCAGGTGCAGCCTGCACCCCGCATCAGGAAGGCACCTATCACGCAGCCGCCCGCGATCCATGCATCCCAAGCGCGATAGCCTAGCGGATCCGCCGCAGCGGCAAGGGCCAGACCCCAAAAGCAGGGAATCAGCAGCAGCCATGTGCCTATGGGCCTGTCGGCGCGGCTCAGGCGCAGATAGGGGCGAGAGGGGGGCGGGGCAAAGCGATCCACCCAATTGCCGGCGGGGGCATCGGCAACGCTTGTGGCCTCTGGCTTTTGGCTCTCGGCGGTCATAAGTTGCCCCCTATGGCAGATACGAAAATCAGACTCTTTGTAGATCAGCCGCTTGGGGCGGGGCAAGTCATTGCCCTGAATGAGGGGCAAGCCAATTACCTTTTTGCGGTGATGCGCCTTGGCGTGGGTGCTGCAATTCGGGTTTTCAATGGCCGGGATGGTGAATGGCGGGCCGAGGTGGCCGAGGCAGGCAAGCGCAAAGGCTTGCTGATGTGCGATGTGCAGACCGCGCCTTTGCAGATGCCGCCCGACCTGTGGCTGCTGTTTGCGCCGATCAAAAAGGCGCGTACGGATTTTATTGTGGAAAAGGCGACGGAGCTGGGCGCGGCGCGGGTGATCCCGGTTCAGACCCGTTTCACCAATGCCGATCGTATTCGCATCGACAAGCTGCGCGCCCATGCGGTGGAGGCGGCGGAGCAATGCGGTGGCACTTATGTGCCACAGGTGGATGAGGTGGTGCCGCTGGAAAAATTGCTGGCCAATTGGCCTGCTGAGCGTCGGATCTTGTGGTGCAATGAGCATCTTGCGGGCGTTGCCGAGGCTTTGCCGGATGGCGGGGAGGTCGGCCCTTGGGCGATTCTGATCGGGCCTGAGGGCGGCTTTTCCGAGGCCGAACAAGCGCGCCTTGCTGCGATGCCGCAGGTGGTGCAGGCTAGCCTTGGCCCACGTATTTTGCGCGCTGATACGGCGGCGGTTGCGGCACTCACGCTTTGGCAGGCGCAGCTGGGGGATTGGCGGTGAGCATGATCCGCCCCGAAGTGCGAGAAGCTTTGTGGCGCTGGCGCGAGGTTTTGGCGACTGGCGCTTTGGCTGCGTTTGGGCTGTGGTTTGTCGCTTTGGGTGGGTTTTTGCTGGTGCCTCTGGGGGGCGTTCTGGTCGTTCTGGCGGCGGGTCTTGGGTTGCTTGCGCTGCGCCGTCTGCGGTTTGCGCAAACGGGGCAGGCACCGGGGGTGGTGGAGCTGGATGAGGGCCAGATCAGCTATTTCGGGCCAAGTTTCGGCGGTGCGGTGGCGCTGCGCGAACTGGTGGAACTGCGGCTCATTACCGCCTCAGGGCAGCGGATGTGGCGGCTCAAACAACAAGACGGACAGGCGCTATTGATCCCCGTGGAGGCGTTGGGTGCAGAGCGGCTGTTTGATGCCTTTGCAAGCTTGCCGGGCATGGATACCCGCACTTTGGTGGCGGCCCTTTCGCCGGAACATGGTGCGGTGGCCGCATCGCGTGCCCTTGCGGTGGCCGCTGACACCCGCGTGATTTGGCGGCATCCTGCGCGTGCGGTCTTGACTTGAGCGCGTCAAGCCGACAGGTCTGACGCTGAAGTATTCGGCAAGATCGGAACCATCTCATGTCTATCCCTCAATCTGGCGGCGGGCCGATCGAAAGCTTTGATCAATTGGCGGCCTATATGGAAAGCGGCTGCAAGCCTGCCTCCGACTGGCTGATCGGGACCGAGCATGAGAAGTTCGGCTTTTTGACCGATACCCATGCCCCCTTGCCCTATGACGGCGCGCGGTCGGTGCGGGCGATGCTGGAAGGCTTGCGCGATGGCTTTGGCTGGGAGCCTGTGACCGAGCAGGGCCATCTGATCGGCCTGCAGCGCAATGGCGCGAATGTCAGTTTGGAACCGGGGGGACAGTTTGAACTTTCGGGCGCGCCCTTGGCGACGATTGGCCAGACGGCGGCGGAGCTGGACAACCATCTGGCAGAGGTGGCGCAGGTCGCTGGCCCCATGGGGGTAGGTTTCCTCGGCGTGGGTGCAGCCCCGATCTGGACGCATGAGCAGATGGACCGGATGCCCAAGGGGCGTTACCGGCTGATGACCGAATACATGGGCCATGTTGGCACCCATGGCACCCAGATGATGTACCGCACCAGCACCGTGCAGGTGAACCTCGATTTCGCGTCTGAGGCCGATATGGTCAAGAAGATGCGGGTGGCGATTGCGTTGCAGCCAGTGGCGACGGCGCTTTTTGCCTCTTCGCCCTTCTTTGAGGGGCAGTTAAACGGGCATAAAAGCTGGCGGTCGCGCATCTGGCGAGGGCTTGATGGCTCGCGCACGGGTATGCTGCCTTTCGTGTTTGAAGACGGCATGGGCTTTCAACGCTATGTTGATTGGGTGCTGGATGTCCCGATGTATTTTGTTTATCGCGATGGCAAATATATCAATGCCTTGGGCCAGTCTTTCCGCGCTTTCCTCAAGGGAGAATTGCCAGCATTACCGGGTGAGAAGCCGACGCTTTCCGATTGGGCTGACCATATGACAACCGTCTTCCCCGAAGCGCGGGTAAAGAAATACATCGAAATGCGCGGTGCCGATATGGGCAGCCGCGATTACACGGTGGCCTTGCCCGCGTTTTGGGTGGGGCTGATGTATGACAGCGCCGCGCTGGATGTCGCTTGGGATATGGTGAAGGGATTTGACGCAGAGACCCGCGAAGGGCTGCGCGTGGCGGCCTCGGTATCGGGGCTTCAGGCCGAGGCGTGCGGCGTAAAGCTAGCCGATCTGGCGCGGGCGGCGGTTGGGCTTTCCCATGCCGGGTTGGCGGCGCGCGGGCATGGCGAGGAGGCCTATCTCGCCCCGCTCGCCGAAAGTCTGAAAACCGGGATCACACAGGCTGACCGCTATTTGTCGCTGTATCACGGTGAATGGGGCGGCGATCTGGACCGCATTTACGCGGCTGCGCAGCTGTAATTTTTTCGCGGCAGGTTTGGGGGGCTTGGCCCCCCAAACAGTCACAACGCCTTATGCGACCCGTCGCAAAGCGGCGCTTTGGCGGAATGTTTACAGCCGCAAAAGAACACCTTCTTGCTTTCCTCCGCCGTGTATTTGATCGGCGCGAAGCCGGAGCCTTTGTGCGACCCATCGCAAAAGGGCTGCTTGGCCGATTGCCCGCAAGCGCACCAGAAATAGGTCTTGCCTGCCTCCACCTCTACTGGAAAGGGGGCTTTTTGCGCGATGTTTGGCGTTTCGGTCATGTGTGGTTCCAATCATCTGGGTTTTCAGAATTGTTGGGCGAGAGGCCGAGAATGTCGCCCTCGGTTGAGCAGCCCAACCCCAAGACTGTGCGGTTGGCATAGCCGAAATAGGCGCTGACCTGATTGATCTCAAGTATCTCGCCGTCCGACCAGCCTGTGCCACGCATCGCGGCGATATCAACCTTGGTCAGGCTTGCGGGCGCTTCGGTCAGCTTGCGCACATAGGACATGGCGACCTGCTCCCGAGCGTTCAATCCGCAAGAGGAGACATGCAGTGCCTCCATGCCTGCGCGGATTATTCTAGTTCGTGCGTCATCTTTCAGTAAACGTTGGAGGCCTGCGAAATGATGTTCCACGCAATAGTCGCATTGATTGAGGAGGGAGACCCAAACGCCCAAAGTTTCTAAGAACCACTTCGGCACGGTGTTGGCTGTGTGGTGGATGGTGCCCTTATACATCGCCATATGCGCCTCCATCGTATGGGGGCGAAGCGAGTGCATCATCATGATATTGTCGACATTATCCCCCGGCCCTTTGACGCGATCGTAAAGCTGGCGCAGCTTTCCGGTGGAGTCCTCGTAGGGGATGGTCTCGATCCAGGGCATAGACATGTCTCCGCTTTTGGTGGGGAGAAGGTGGCACAGGCCAAGGGCTTAGCGCAACTGTGGTAATTCCCGGCGCGCAAGCCGAGGGGGATTGCCACTCTGAAATGCGCAGTGCACGCACATCACCCGAATATACCGCCAATTTGGAGTGTTGGCGCGAATCTCAGGGCTGAAGTATGGTAAATGTGACTCGCACAAGCCTCGCGGGCCGTCTCGCCCTATGGGCACATCCTCTGGGAGGAATAAGCTATGGCTAAATATATAATATCAGGAAACTATTCGGTTGATGGTGTTCGCGGTATGATCGCCAACCCATCCGACCGTGAAGCCGCTGTAAAGCCTTTGATCGCCGCCTCTGGTGGCAAGTTGCTGTCGTATTATGTCACTCTTGGCAAAACAGATTTTCAAATGGTGGTTGAAGGTGATGATATTGAAGGCGTCATGGCCGCGCTAATGGTTGCCGGATCTTCCGGCTCAGTTTCAAATTTGAGAACGGTGCAGGCATTTACGGCGGGCGAGTTTCTTGCGGTGCAAAAACGGGCAAAAGGAATGGCTGCCAGCTATAGCGCCCCCAATAAGTAGGTTTTGCTTCAACCTGGGGCGGGTTAGATGATCCGCCCCCACAGATCATATTCCCCGGCTTCCTCTACCTCAACGGTCACGATATCGCCCGTCGATAGCCCCTCAAACCCCTCGTCGATAAACAGGTTCCCGTCAATCTCCGGGGCGTCGGCTTTGGTGCGGCAGGTAGCGCCGTCTTCGTCTACCTCATCGACGATCACTTGCATTACTTGGCCGACTTTGGCGGCCAGTTTCGCCTCGGAAATCGCCTGGGCTTTCTCCATGAAGCGGTTCCAGCGGTCTTGTTTTACCTCATCGGCCACGTGGTCGGGCAGGGCGTTGGAACGCGCTCCGGCGACGTTTTCATATTGGAAGCAGCCCACCCGGTCCAGTTGCGCCTCGTCCATCCAATCGAGCAGGGTTTGGAATTCGGCCTCCGTCTCGCCGGGATAGCCGACGATGAAGGTGGAGCGCAGGGTGATTTCGGGGCAGGCATTCCGCCATGCGGCGATTTCATCAAGGGTTTTGGCGGCGGCGGCGGGGCGGGCCATGCGTTTCAGGACATCCGGGTGTGCGTGTTGGAAGGGGATGTCGAGATAGGGCAGGATCAAGCCCCCCGATTCAGAAGTGGCGGCCATCAGCGGGATCAGATCGCGGACATGGGGGTAGGGATAGACGTAATGCAGGCGGACCCACGCACCGAGTGAGCCGAGATCGCGGGCGAGATCGGTGATATGGGCGCGGTGGCCGCGGTCGGTCGCGTGCTTGATGTCAACGCCGTAGGCGCTGGTATCTTGGGATATCACCAGCAGTTCCTTGACCCCGACCTGCACCAGCTTTTCGGCTTCGCGGAGCACGGCATGGGCCGGGCGCGATTGCAGGCGGCCACGCATGTCAGGGATGATGCAGAACTTGCACTTGTGGTTACAGCCCTCGGATATCTTGAGGTAGCTGTAGTGGCGGGGGGTCAGGCTGACGCCGGAGGCGGGCAGCAGGTCGATGAACGGATCGGGAGAGGGCGGCACGGCGAGGTGGACGGCATCGAGCACCTGCTCATATTGATGAGGCCCGGTGACGGCGAGGATCTTGGGGTGATGTTCGCGGATATAATCCGGCTCGGCCCCCAGACAGCCTGTCACGATCACGCGGCCATTTTCACGCAGGGCCTCACCGATGGCATCGAGGCTTTCGGCCTTGGCGCTGTCCAGAAATCCGCAGGTGTTAACGATCACGGCATCAGCCCCGATATAATCGGGCGAGATGGCATAGCCCTCGGCGCGCAGGCGGGTGAGGATGCGTTCGCTATCAACCAAGGCCTTGGGGCAGCCGAGGCTGACCATGCCAATCATGGGCTGGCCCTCGCGGCGGGGCTCGGATATCCGCGCTTTGGGGGCGAGGTCGGGGCGGAGGTTGGGCGGATTCTGGGTCATTGACGGGGTATATCTGGGAATTGAGGGTGTGAAAAGGGGGGCGCGCTGGCGCGTGAGTTGTCTTTCAGCGCGTTGAATTAAAAGGAATATATAAAATGTTGTTCAAGCTTTTCACCCATGTTGCCGCGCTGGGGGTTGTGCCAGACATATCAGCGGCAGGCGCGTGCGTAGGTTCATCATGGGGCAGATCGGGTGTCTCGAACTGTCGGTATGACCCCAAAAGAATGCTGAGAATTTGAAATTTTCTGCGTGGAAATCGCTGGTCCCGCGCAAGAAGTTTTGTTTTAATATTAATAATAACAAGCGGTTAGGTTGATGTTCGGGAGCGTGCGCGGGGGGCAGAACCCGAACCGCCTTTGGCCATCATGCGTGCCGGTTTTGGGGAATGTTAAAGGTTGCAGCCTAGCGTGTAGCGATAGTTTTAAGGAACCGCATTATGCATGGGCTGATCAATCGGGCAATTCAATGCTATGTGCGCGAGACGCATGGGCCCGTCACCTGGGTGCAGATCACGCGTGAGGCGCGCTTGGGTTTTGATAATTTTGAGCCGATGCTGAGCTATGAGGAAGAGTTGACTGAGGCGGTCTTGCACGCTGCCGTGACGGTTCTGGGCCGCCCTCGGGAGAGTATTCTGGAAGACATGGGAACATTCCTCGTCTCGAACCCCGAATTGGACGCACTGCGCCGTTTGCTTCGGTTTGGCGGGGTGAGTTTTACCGATTTTCTGCATACGCTGGAGGACACGAGGGGGCGCGGGCGCCTGGCGCTACCCGACTTGGACCTGCCTGTGCTGGACTTGTTTGAAATCTCCCCCTCGCTTTATACGTTGCAATGTCGTTTTCCGATTGAGGGAAGTGGCCATGTGATCGTAGGCTTGCTGCGTGCAATGGCGGATGACTATGGAGCATTGGTCTTGTT
>CALEMZ010000184.1 GCA_937910975.1 uncultured Pseudorhodobacter sp.
ATGCTCGATCTGACCTATGAAAACCCCAAACCCAAGGTGATTTCCGGGGCCAAGCATGATTGGGAACTTGTCATCGGGATGGAAATCCATGCGCAAGTTTCCTCTAACGCCAAACTCTTTTCCGGCGCCTCTACCCAAGTCGGTTCTGAGCCTAATTCCAACGTGTCATTTGTCGATGCCGCCATGCCCGGTATGCTGCCCGCTATCAACGGCTATTGTATTGAGCAGGCTGTGCGCTCCGGCCTTGGCCTGAAAGCGCAGATCAACTTGCACTCGGCCTTTGACCGGAAGAATTATTTTTATCCCGACCTGCCGCAGGGCTATCAGATTTCACAGCTTTATCACCCTATCGTGGGCGAAGGCGAAGTGCTGGTGGAACTCAGCCCCGGTATCGCGCGCCTCGTGCGTGTTGAACGCATTCATCTGGAACAAGATGCGGGCAAAAGCATCCATGACATGGACCCGAACATGTCCTTCGTGGATTTCAACCGTACCGGCGTGGCGCTGATGGAAATCGTTTCCCGCCCCGATATTCGGAGCGCCGAAGAGGCCACCGCCTACGTCACCAAACTGCGCCAGATCCTGCGCTATCTGGGCACCTGTGACGGCAATATGCAAAACGGCAACCTGCGTGCGGATGTGAACGTTTCCGTCTGCCCCCCCGGCCAATATGAGAAATATCAAGCCACGCAAGATTTCGGTCACCTTGGCACCCGTTGCGAGATCAAGAACATGAACTCCATGAGGTTCATGACGCAAGCCATCGATTATGAATCGCGCCGCCAGATTGCCATTTTGGAAGACGGTGGCAAGGTGCATCAAGAAACCCGGCTCTATGATCCGGACAAAGGCGAAACACGTTCCATGCGATCCAAGGAGGAGGCGCATGATTATCGTTATTTCCCATGCCCGGACCTGCTGCCGCTGGAAATCGAACAGGCTTGGGTTGATGATATTGCGGCCAATATGCCGGAACTCCCGGATGCCAAAAAAGCCCGTTTCATGGATGATTTCGGCCTGACCGATTATGACGCCAATGTGCTGACCGCCGATCTGGACAGTGCCGGCTTCTTTGAAGCCGTAGCCAAGGGCCGCGACGGCAAGATCGCAGCCAACTGGGTCATCAATGAGCTTTTTGGCCGCTTGAACAAGGAAAGCCTGACCATCGCCGATACCCCGGTTTCAGCGGATCAGCTTGGCGGGATTATTGATCTGATCACCTCCGGCGAAATTTCGGGCAAAATGGCGAAAGAGCTGTTTGAGATCATTTGGACGCAAGGCGGAAATCCCGCCGAAGTTGCCGCCGCAAATGGAATGAAGCAGGTGACGGATACCGGCGCGATTGAAGCCGCAGTGGATGAAATCATCGCCGCCAACCCCGCGCAGGTGGAAAAGGCGCAAGCCAATCCAAAGCTCGCTGGCTGGTTCGTTGGGCAGGTGATCAAGGCCACAGGCGGCAAAGCCGCCCCCGCGATGGTGCAAGAACTGGTGGCGAAAAAGCTGGGCCTCTGACCCGACTTTTCGCGCCACCGGGCGCAGGAACCGCGCCGGGTGGGGATACTACAGGTTACAAATGCCATAAATTAGCTTTGTTACAACGGTTTTAAGCAAGCATCCTCGCGCGCCCTACTGCTGTGCGCATGCGCCCCCTTTCGCATGTTCCCCCAATCAGCTATTTTCCCGCCGGTATTGATCCCGGAGACCCCATGCAGTATTTCGAATATCAGGTCATTCCTGCCCCAAAAAAGGGTGAGAAAGCCAAGGGCGCAAAAACCACTCCTGATCGTTTTGCCGTGGCGCTGACCAATTTGATGAACCGGATGGGGGGGGGAGGGTTGGGAATATCTTCGCTCTGACATTTTGCCCTGTGAAGAACGGGTTGGCCTGACCGGCTCCAAGACTGTGTTCCAAAGCATGCTGGTCTTCCGTCGCAAAATGTTCATCGACGCGGTTGATATGCTGGATGCTGAGTCGTTAAAAAAAGCAGTGCCCTCTACCAGCCATGAGTCCAACCTTTCCTCGATCGCGGCAGGGCTGATCGAAGAGCCCGCGCCGATGGATGACGTGGCCAAGCTTGACAAGCCCGTCAAAGAACCCGTCGCTTAATCAGCCTGCCGCTGCCACCAATGCCAGAGGCAGGGCCGCTGCAAATACCTTGAGCGCCTCTTCATCCCCTAGGCTGACCCTGATGCAACGATCCATCGGGGCCACACTTGGCATCCGGACAAACACGCCCCGCAGGCCCAATTCACGCAGCACCGCACGGGCATAATCCCCGTCGCGGCCACAATCAAAGCACAGGAAATTGGTGGCCGAGGGCAGGGGCTGCAATCCATTCTCCAACCCCACCTGCCCATAGCTTTCCCGCGCCGCAATCACCCGCGCGCGCACCTCCGCCAGCCAGTCCTGATCCGCGAGCGCCGCCATCGCCCCCGCCTGCGCGATCCGGCCCACCCCGAAATGATTGCGCACCTTGTTGAAGGCCGAAACCAACCCCGGTGCCGCGATCCCATAGCCGACCCGCAGCCCTGCCATGCCGTAGCCTTTGGAAAAGGTCCTGAACCGGATCACGCGCGGATCGTCGACCGCGATGACCGGGGCAGTGCCTGTCGGCGCGAGATCGATATAGGCCTCATCCAGGATCAGCAAACAGCCCTCAGGCAGGCGCGTTACCATGGCTTCAATCTCAGCGGCGGCCAGATGGCTGCCCATCGGATTGTCAGGATTGGCAAGGTAGATCAGCTTGGCCCCCACCTGCCCAGCCCGCGCAAGCAAGGCCTCCGGGTCCTCATAATCATCGCGGTAGGGAACCTTGTGCAGGGTACCGTCAAAACCCGTGACGTGAAAATTGAAGGTCGGATAGGCGCCGTTGGAGGTAACAACCGCGTCACCCGGCCCGACGATCAGCCGCACCAGATAGCCAAGCAGCCCGTCAATGCCTTCACCGACAACGATATTTTCCGGCCCAACCCCGTGATGGGCGGCGAGGGCCGCACGCAGATCATGCAGTTCCGGGTCGCCGTACATCCAGACATCGGGCGCAGCCTGCGCCATGGCCATTATCGCCTTCGGGGAAGGGCCAAACATGTTTTCATTCGCCCCCAACCGCGCAGCAAAGGGCTTGCCGATGGCGCGCTCTTGCGTTTCAGGCCCGACAAATGGGACGGTGGCGGGCAGACTATCGGCGAGCGGGGTGTAAATGGGCGTTTTCATAGGGGTGAGATAGCCTGAATTTTATCCATGCGACAAGTGTTGTCCTGCGCAAATCTGAGGGCAAAATGGAAAGGTGGGGCCATGGAAAAGGGGCTATCGCGGCCAGATCAGGCGGGAGGCCGGTTTGCGCTATGGCAAACGGCCCCCCCCGAGAGTGTTCTTGCAAAGACGAAGGGCTTAGCCGATCTCTGCCAAACGGGCGAGTGCGGCTTGCAGCTTGGCGATTTCATCCTCGCCCAAGGCGAGTTTTTCGCGCGTCTCTACAACGACTTCCGGCTTGGCGCTTTCCACGAATTTAGGGTTGTTCAACCGGCCACGCAGGCCCCCCATATCCTTTTCCAGCTTCTCCAAGCTTTTGGAAAGGCGTGATTTTTCCTCGACAATGTCGATCAACCCTTCGAGCGGGATCGCAAAGGTGGCCCCTTCGGCGGCAACCGTGATGGCCCCTTTGGGAACGGCATTCGCAGCCGTTGCCGTATCAATCCGCGCGAGGCGGAAGATCAGCGCTTCATTGCGGGAAAATGCAGCGTTGGCCGTTTCATCAAGGCCGACCATCAGCAGATCCACTTTGAGGCCGGCGGGAACATGCATCTGCGCGCGGGCGGAGCGGATATCGTCAATCAGCCCGGTGACCCAGTTCATTTCGCGCATGGCATCGGCGTCGATCAGCGCGTCGCCATAGGTTGGCCAATCGGTATGGGCCAGCGGTTTGGCGCGTTTTCCGGTGGTGGCCCACAGCTCTTCGGTGATGAAGGGCATGATCGGGTGCAGCAGGATCATGCATTGATCCAATACCCATGCCATTGTTTTTCTTGTCTCTTCGGCGTCATCCCCGTCAAAGAGCGGCTTAGCAAACTCGACATACCAATCGCAGACCTTGCCCCAGACAAAGGCATAAAGCGCGTTGGCGGCGTCGTTGAATTTGTATTCCGTCAGGGCGGCGTCGACCTCGGCGCGGACCTTGGCGGCCTCCGAGATGATCCAGCGGTTCACATGGGCTTTGGCCTGCGGTGGCTGGCTGGTGGCATGGCCCTCCCAGACGCCGTTCATTTCGGCGAAACGGCTGGCATTCCAAAGCTTTGTGCCAAAGTTGCGATAGCCTTTGATGCGGTCCTCAGAGAGTTTCAACACCCCTCCCATCGCGGCCATCTGCGCCATGGTAAAGCGCAGGGCATCGGCGCCGTATTCATCAATGATTACCAGCGGGTCAATGACATTGCCGCGGGTTTTCGACATCTTTTCCCCCTTCTCGTCACGGACGAGCTGGTGGAGATAGACGGTGTCAAAGGGTTCCTTGCCCACGACGGCAAGCTGCATCATCATCATCCGGGCGACCCAGAAGAACAGAATATCTTGGCCGGTGACGAGGACGTTTGTTGGGAAATATTTCTGCAATTCCGGGGTGTTGTTGGGCCAACCTAATGTGCCGATGGGCCAGAGACCGGAGGAGAACCAGGTGTCGAGAACATCGGGGTCGCGGATTAGATCCACAAACTTTTCGTTCCCTCCCACGCGAATACCATAGCGATAGCCCGGAAGGTTATCAAACACTTGACCCTCGGAAATTTTTACATTCACTCCGTAATAGTCACGGGCATTCTTATGAACCTCTTCAAAAGTTGCGCCACAGAATGAAACTGAATCACGCGTGTTGTGGATCAAACGGCTTAGCCCGGCATTAGGATTACCTCCCGGTGCAACTAAACCAGAGAGTGTCTCTTTATGTGGCCCATACCAGACCGGAATCTGATGCCCCCACCACAATTGCCGCGAGATGCACCATGGCTCAATATTTTCCAGCCAGTGAAAATAGACCTTTTCGCCGCTTTCGGGCATGATTTTGGTGCGGCCTTCGCGCACGGCATCCAGCGCGGGGCCAACGATTTTGGCGGTATCGACGAACCACTGGTCCGTCAGCATCGGCTCGATCACGACGCCTGAACGATCGCCGAAGGGTTGCATGATCGGCTTATCTTCCACAAAGGGGATACGCGCCAAGTGTTCAGAATTGGTTTCCGGATCGATCGATTTGACCAGCTTGGTGACGGCGAGACCCTCGGCGGTGATGGCTTCGATGACCATTTTGCGGGCCTCAAACCGGTCGAGGCCACGGTATTCATCGGGCACAAGGTTCATCGCGGCGATCTTGGCCTCGTTAAAGGTTTCTGTCCCGTTTGCAATGGCTTGGGCGGTGGCGGCTTCCTCAACATAGGGGCGGCCATCGGCGCGCATGGCCCCGCGTGTATCCATCAGCGAATACATCGGGATGTTGTTGCGCTTGGCGACCTGATAGTCGTTGAAGTCATGCGCGCCGGTGATTTTCACGGCACCAGAGCCGAAATCCTTGTCCGGATATTCATCGGTGATGATCGGGATCAGGCGGCGTTGTGCCATGGGGCCAACAGGAATTTCGCATAGTTTTCCGATGATTGAAGCATAACGTTCATCTGATGGGTGAACCGCAACCGCGCCGTCGCCCAGCATGGTTTCAGGACGGGTGGTGGCGATGGAAATATAGTCGCGGGTCTCGCGCAGGGTGACGTTGCCATCCTCATCGCGCTCCACATATTCATAGGTTTCGCTGCCTGCGAGCGGGTATTTGAAATGCCACATATGGCCCGCAACTTCGATATTTTCGACCTCAAGATCGGAAATTGCGGTTTCAAAATGGGGGTCCCAGTTGACCAGACGCTTGCCGCGATAGATCTGGCCTTTGTTGTACATTTCCACGAAAACCTTGATGACGGCCTCGTGGAAACCTTCGTCCATGGTGAAGGCGTTACGCCCCCAATCGCAAGAAGCACCCAATCTTTTCAATTGGTTGATGATGGTCCCGCCGGATTCTTCTTTCCATTCCCAGACCTTTTCCAGAAACGCCTCGCGGCCCATTTCGACGCCTCGCGGCAGGCCCTCGGCGGCGAGCTTCCGCTCCACCACCAATTGGGTGGCGATGCCCGCGTGGTCCTGTCCGGGTTGCCAGAGCGTGTCATAGCCCTGCATGCGTTTCCAGCGGATCAAGATATCCTGAATCGTGTTGTTGAAAGCGTGGCCGACGTGCAGAGAGCCTGTCACATTTGGCGGGGGGATCATGATGCAGAAGGTTTCCGCACGGCTGGCATTCGCTCCTGCGCGAAAAGCGCCGTCGGCCTCCCATTTGGCATAAATACGGGCTTCGGCCTCAGCGGCGTTGAAGGTCTTTTCCATCGGCATAGTGGTGATCCCCTAACTTCTTGGCCGGGGTTTTAGCCTGCATGACGCGCAAGGGAAAGCGGCAGTTTGGCCGCGTAACTTTTCGTAGCTACACCCGTATCAAACGGCCCGGTCTATTTTGGTCGAAAGATGGATCAGGCTTTCGGAGGAGCGCACCCCGGCCATGGAGCCGATTTCATCAAGCACCTGATCGAGGACTTGCGTGTTTGGGGCTGCGACCTGCAACAGC
>CALEMZ010000185.1 GCA_937910975.1 uncultured Pseudorhodobacter sp.
TTTATGAAAATCCCAAACAAGGCGGTTGTGGCCCTAACCTTGGTTTACCTGCTGGTCGGGCTTTTCGTGTTTCCGTTGAAGGTTTGGGGCTGGGGCTGGGCGCTATTTGGCATTGTGCTTCTGGCAGGCTTCATCGTCACCGCTCTCGGGCTGGTGGGTGCGGGTGATGCAAAATTCGCCGCCGCCATGGCACCATTTTTCGTCACCGCCGATATCAGGATGGTCTTTGCGCTGTTCGCCGCTTGCCTTCTGGCCGCCTTCACCAGCCACCGGCTGATGCGGTCCATCCCCTCTGTCCGCGCGGCGACCGCCGATTGGTCCAGTTGGACCAACAAGGATTTCCCGATGGGGCTGGCGCTTGCCGGTACTCTGATCTTCTACCCTTTGCTGAGCGTCTGGCTTGCCTGAAGCCCGGTTTATCATTTCGAAATGCCCGCTGCGCAATAGTGCAACCGAACCAACCCATAGGTGCGCCCGATGAACGTTCAGACACCGCAGCCAAATGTGCTTGCCCCGCCCGCAGCCAAATCCTTGGCCGAAGTGGGTATTTCACTGGTGATGATGCGGGATATCCTGCTGAAAACCATGTTCCGAACCAACCTTGATCTGACCTCGGCCATCGCGCGCGCCATCTGCCTGCCCGTGCAGCTGACGCAAGAGCTGATTGATCTTGCCCGCACCCAGCGCCTGCTGGAAGCCACCGGCACGATGCACGCCACCTCCGGCTCGGAGATGGGTTATCAGTTGACAGATGCTGGCAAGGCCCGCTCCTTGGACGCGCTCAGCCAATCGGAATACTATGGTGCGATGCCGATCCCGCTGGATGACTACCGTGTGCAGGTCAAACGCCAATCGGTGCGCGATATTCGCCTGACGCGGGAACAGCTTCTGGGGGCCATGGGCCATCTGATCTTGCCACCCGACCTTTTGGGCAACCTTGGCCCGGCGATTACCTCGGGCCGCTCAATTCTGATGTACGGCCCACCTGGTAATGGAAAATCCAGTATTTCCAACGGTATCCGCGATGCGATGGGTGATAAGATTTATGTCCCGCGCGCGCTGGAATATGCGGGCCAGGTGATTACAGTCTATGATCCGATCGTTCATTCCGCCGCAGAAGAAGCGACGGATGACCCTAATTCCCTGCGCCGCACCTCCAACCGTTTTGACAACCGTTATGTCTATTGCGAGCGCCCCACGGTGATCACCGGGGGCGAACTCAGCCTCGACATGCTGGATTTGACCTATAACCCAACCGCGCGCACCTATCAGGCGCCGCTCCAGCTCAAATCCACCGGTGGCATCTTCATCGTGGACGACCTTGGCCGACAGGCCGAACCGCCGCAAAAGTTGATCAACCGCTGGATCGTACCACTGGAAGAGGCGAAGGACATTCTAGCCCTGCAATCGGGCGAGAAATTCACCGTGCCGTTCGATACGCTGGTGATCTTTTCCACCAACTTCCACCCGAATGAGATTTTTGACGGCGCGGCACTGCGGCGTATCTTCTTCAAAATCAAGATTGACGGGCCGGATCAGGAGAACTTCCTGAAAATCTTTGCCATGGTGGCGCGGGCAAAGAAAATGCAGTTGGATGAACGTACTCTGGTGCATCTAATGAAGGTCAAGTTCCCAACCATTCAGAACAATTATGCCAATTACATGCCGAAATTCCTGATCGAACAGATGATTGCGGTCTGTGATTTCGAAAAAATCCCCTATCAGATGACGCCAGACCTGATTGATCGGGCTTGGGACAATATGTTCGTACGCGAAGAAAAGATCGCTCGTTGATAGGCGTCGCCGGTTGCGGGCGCATGGGCGGCCCCATGCTTGTTGCCCTGCTTCGCGCCGGATTTACGGCGCGCGGCTTTGACATCCGCCCAGCTGCAGCCTTCCCCGGCCTGCCCGTTACAAATGATCCCGCCCTATTCGCGTCAGAGCTCAAGACGTTGATCACTGTGGTGCGCGACGCGGATCAAACCGATGACGTCCTCTTTGGCGCGCAAGCCTTCACCCAAACCCCGGGGCTGGAGACGATCATCATCTCCTCCACCCTCTCCCCCCGCTATACCCGTGCATTGCGCGCCCGCATACCCTTCCAGATCGCCTTGATTGACGCGCCAATGTCCGGTGCCGCCATCGCCGCAACCGAAGGTCGGCTTTCGTTCATGCTGGGCGGCAATCCCGCCGATCTGGATCGCCTGCACACGATTTTCGCCGCCATGGGCAAACACTTCCACCGCATGGGCGATTTCGGCGATGGCATGGCGGCAAAGGTGCTCAACAACCTCCTCGCCGCCTCCAACACCGCAATGACCCGCATGGTGCTCGACTGGGCCGACGCGCAAGGCATAGATGAAACGCGCCTTCTCGCCCTGATCGCAAGTTCCTCCGGGCAAAACTGGTTCGCCTCCGGCATGCACAACATCGAATTTGCTCGCGATGGCCATCACCCCGATAACACCATCGCCATTCTCGTCAAGGACGTCGCCGCCGCCATGGATGCCGCCCCCGAATGCGCAGACCTCACACTCCCCCTAACCATCCAAAGCGCTCTCAAATCCCTGCACCCCAGACGCCCCTGAAAAGCATCTCGCTTTCTTTCCGGCATAAATATCCAATCGCGCTTTGCACCGCAAAGCGGCGAAGCCCGAAGCAGCCACAGGCATAACCTCCGCCTATCGCGCCAAAGCACACAACAATTCCATGGCAATGCCGCCTTTGGGGGCTCGATGCCCCCACAGGCGGCTATCCCTCACACCATCATCAACCCGCGCTCTGTCACAATCGCGTCCAGCCTCTGGTCGGTCGGCTCAATCGGCACTTCAGGCATCTCCTGCCCGGAAAAGGCAAAGCCAATTGCCAGAATCGGCCCGCGCGCACGCAAAGCTTCCAGCGTCCGGTCATAGAACCCGCCGCCATAGCCCAGCCGATACCCGCGCGCGTCAAACCCCACCAAAGGCACGATCAGCACCTCTGGCACCACCCAAGCCCCTTCTGCCGGGATAAGCGCGCCAAATTCGCCGGGGACCATCGCACAACCCGGCGACCATTCGCGAAACCGCAAGGCCTGCCCCGCCCCGATAATCACCGGCACACAAACCGGGCCGTGATGGGCGGTCATGGCGCGCAAAGGGTCAATCTCCGTGCGCATCGGCATATAGCCTGCCAAGGCTTTGCCCCGATGCGGCGCAAGGTAATCGGCCAAAATCTCGGCAGCTTGGCCCTGCCCAGCCTCAAAGGCCAATTTGCGCGCCGCAAACCCCACTGCCCGCGCCGCCTTCTTTACAGTAACATCCATGATGCCAACCCCAAAAATGCTGAAAAACCAACCACATCGGTCACCGTGGTCACGAATGGCCCTGAGGCAAGTGCCGGGTCAATTCCAAAGCGTTGCAACCCCATCGGAAT
>CALEMZ010000186.1 GCA_937910975.1 uncultured Pseudorhodobacter sp.
GGCCGCAGGCATGCATCCGCCCCGGCACGGTCGAGGCATAGTCCAGCCCCGTGGCCTCGGTGATCGGCAACGCATCCATATCGGCGCGCAGGCCGATGGTGGGGCCTTCGCCCTGCCCGTTGATGATGGCGACAATGCCACTGGTGGCAATGCCCTCATGCAACTCATCCACACCAAATTCCCGCAGCTTTCCCGCGATGAAACCCGCAGCTTGATGGCACTCAAACCGCAACTCGGGGTGCTGGTGCAAATACCGCCGCCACTCCGTCATCTCTTCGGTATAGCCGGCAATGGCATTCAGGACAGGCATGGTTTACTCCTTGGGCATCAATCTATCGCTGTCACACAACCGCATATCGCAAGGAACCGCAATGGCCCCGCCTCCTTTCCCGCGCCGCCCCAATCGCCCGCTTTCCCGCGTTGAAAGCGATGCGCTGGTCGCCGATCCGAATGGCGGCATGCCCCGTTTGCTGGAAATCATGGCCCGCCTGCGCGACCCCCAAACCGGTTGCCCATGGGATATTGAGCAAACATTCGCCAGCATCGCGCCCTATACGATTGAGGAGGCCTATGAGGTGGCCGATGCGATTGAGCGCGCGGCCTGGGACGAGTTGCAAGGCGAACTGGGGGATTTGCTGCTGCAAACCGTCTATCATACCCAGATCGGCGCGGAGGCCGGATTGTTCAGCTTTGAAACCGTCACCGATGCGGTTTCAGAGAAAATGATCGCCCGACATCCGCATGTCTTTGGCAACGACAACCGGGACAAAAGCGCTGAACAGCAAACCGCCGACTGGGAGCGGATCAAAGCCACAGAGCGCGGGCCCGCGCGCGTGCTGGACGGGGTTGCGCTTGGCCTGCCCGCGCTGACCCGCGCCGTAAAGCTGCAAAAACGGGCGGCGCGTGTGGGGTTTGACTGGCCCTCCACCGATCAGGTGCTCGACAAGATCATCGAGGAGTCCCGCGAATTGGTGGAGGCGCGCGATACCCTCAGCAAGGCCGAACAGGTAGAGGAGTTCGGTGATCTGATTTTTGTCATGGCGAACCTTGCCCGACATCTCGACATTGACCCGGAAGCCGCCCTACGCGCGGCCAACCAAAAGTTCCAGCGCCGTTTTCAACGGATTGAGGATATTCTGGCTGAGCTGGGGAAATCCCCCGATCAAAGCGATTTGGAGGAGATGGACGGGCTATGGGATCAGGCCAAGGCGGAGGAAAAGGGGCTTCAGTCCAAATAATGTGTTTTGCGGCAGAGCTCCGGCAAATGAGTGGTTTTTGCCAGATGATATGCTGAGCGCAAAAGAATTATTCTGAGTATATTACTCAAGTATTGACCAAAGTAAAATACTCAGGTTTAAACGGCACATCAGAACCTACACCGATGAGGACATCCATGCAGATCCGTCTTTTCGCCCTTGCCCTTGCTTTGGGCTCCATCGCCCTGCCCGCCTTTGCCGATGAAGTGAACGTCTATTCCCATCGCCAGCCTGAGCTGATCAAGCCGCTGGCCGATGCCTTCAAAGCTGAAACCGGAATCGCGTTGAACATTGCTTTTGTCGATAAAGGCATGGCCGAGAGATTGGTGGCCGAGGGCAGTCGCAGCCCCGCCGATCTGGTTCTGACGGTGGATATCGCGCGGCTGACCCAGATCGTGGAGGCCGGAGTTACCCAACCTATCGCCTCGGAGGTGCTCAAGGCCAATATCCCTGCAGCGCTGCGTGCGGGCGATGACCAGTGGTTCGGCCTCACCTCCCGCGCCCGCATCATCTATGCCTCCAAAGACCGGGTCGCACCGGGCGAGGTGACCACCTACGAAGATCTAGCTGATCCGAAATGGATAGGCCGCATCTGCTCTCGCTCTGGGACCAATGATTACAACGTGGCCTTGCTTGGCGCTATGATTGCGCACCATGGAGAAGATTATGCCAAGACTTGGGCCGAAGGGCTGAAAGCCAATCTGGGGCGCAGGCCTGCAGGCGGCGACCGCGATCAGGCCAAAGCGATCTGGGCCGGCGAATGTGATATTGCCATTGGCAACACCTATTACATGGGCCAGATGGTCAACGACCCCGAGCAGAAGGCTTGGGCCGATGCCGTGCGCATCGCATTCCCCGTTTTTGAAAATGGCGGCACACATCTTAACGTCTCAGGTGTGGCAATGACCAAATCTGCACCAAACAAAGACGCGGCGCTGAAATTCATGGAATGGCTGTCAGGTGATGTGGCACAAAAGATCTATGCCGAAACCAACTTCGAATATCCCGTCAAACCGGGAGTCGAGCGTTCCGCCCTTGTTCAAAGCTGGGGTACGTTTACGCCCGATAGCATTGACCTGACCACCGTGGCAAAAGCCCGCCCGGCAGCGCTGCGTATCATGGAAGAGATTGATTTCGACGGCTAAAGCGTTAGGCATTTATTCTGAACATAGGAGCATCAGAATTCGCTCAAGCCTTGGAGTGAGGCCTGACTAAACGGAATGCAAAACGGTCTAGATCTTTTAAGAGACTAGATCGAAACAGGAATCATGCGCCCCCGTTTCATTCTGCTCCTCATGTTCCTTTCATGGATAGACATTCGCCGCGCCATCGGTTTTGCTGACCATCAGTAATAAGGAAGCTTCCCCATGGCGCCGCGAAAAATCATTATCGACACAGACCCTGGCCAAGATGACGCCGTTGCCATTCTTCTGGCGCTAGCCAGTCCGGAAGATGTTGAGGTTTTGGGCATCACCGCCGTTGCGGGCAACGTGCCGCTGCGCCTTACCGCAAAAAATGCCCTTATTGTCTGCGAGTTGGCCGGAAAGCCAGAGATTAAGGTCTTTGCAGGCTGCGATGCGCCGCTTAAGCGCAAGCTGGTGACGGCAGAGCATGTGCATGGCAAAACCGGGCTGGATGGGCCGCAATTGCCCGCTCCGCAGACAGCCCTTCAAGCGACCCATGCCGTTGATTTCATCATCGAGACCCTGCGCAACCATCCGTCCGGTACGGTCACGCTTTGCTCTTTGGGCCCTCTGACCAATATCGCAACCGCCTTCGGACGCGCCCCAGATATCATCGGGCGCGTGCAAGAAATTGTGCTGATGGGCGGCGCTTATTTTGAGGTGGGAAACATCACCCCCACCGCTGAGTTCAACATTTATGTCGACCCGGAAGCTGCTGAAATTGTGTTCAAATCCGGTGCTCCTTTGACGGTGATGCCACTGGACGTGACCCATAAGGTCCTGACCACGCGCCCCCATATACAGGTGTTTCGCGACATGGGCACCGAAACCGGGCGTATGGTCGCCGAATGGACCGATTTCTTTGAGCGCTTCGACAAAGAGAAATACGGCTCCGATGGTGCGCCGCTACATGACCCCTGCGTCATCGCTTGGCTCTTACAGCCCGAACTCTTTTCGGGACGCAAGATCAATGTCGAAATTGAAACCGGGTCCGAACTGACGCTGGGCATGACGGTGGCCGATTGGTGGGGCGTCACGGGCCGCGCGCCCAATGCATTGTTCATCGGCGATGTAGATGCAGAAGGGTTCTTTGCGCTGCTGACGGAACGTATCAGCCGCCTGCAACCTGCGCAGGAAGAACCACGCTGAACGTGCTGCCCACCCCCATCTTGCTGGAAATCATCAACCGCCCGCGATGCCGGTTGATGATATGCTTGACGATGGCAAGCCCCAGCCCCGTCCCCCCTTTTTCACGCGACCGGTGCGCATCCACCCGGTAAAACCGTTCCGTGAGGCGCGGCAAATGAATGGCGTCAATCCCCTCTCCCTGATCTGTCACGTCAATCTGCACCGCAGCCTGTCGCAACACCGGGTCGCGCTGCACGAGGCCCAAACGTATCTGCACTGTCTTGCCTGCCGCCCCATACTTGATGGCATTTTCGATCAGATTGGTAAGAACCTGCACGATCTGGTCGGCATCGGCCAAAGCCATGGCCCCCTGCGCGGCGGAAACCTCAACGCGCACATGGCCGGCCTCAGAGACGGGCCGCAGATCACAGACAACCCGCGAAAGCAGCCCGGATATATCCACCACCTGCGTCGGGCGCACCCGCTGTTGCGCCTCCACCCGGCTCAGCGACAACAGGTCGCCCACGAGCCGGTTCATCCGCTCCGCCTCGCGCGCCATGACGCCCAGAAATCGTTCGCGCGCGGCAGCATCGTTACGCGCAGCGCCTTGCAATGTCTCAATAAACCCCAACAGCGCGGTTAATGGCGTGCGCAGCTCATGGCTCACATTGGCGACAAAATCCCGCCGCATCTGGCCGATCTGCTCTTGCTCGCTGATATCCTCAAAAGCGCAGAGCGCGCCGGATGGCACAGGGGTGACGGTGACACGAAACGCCCGCTCACCGATGCCAATCTGCTGGAAATAGCGGGCAACTCCGGGCTGACCATGCTCCATCACCGCCTCAATGCAATCAACAATTGCTGGCTGGCGAAACGCTGCGAGGAAAAGCCGCCCCTCAAGCCCTTCGCCAAGCGTTTCGCGCGCGGACTTATTTTGGGCATCAATGCGCCCATCGCTGGC
>CALEMZ010000187.1 GCA_937910975.1 uncultured Pseudorhodobacter sp.
CAAGACCCTTCAGGCGCAACACAAGGCTGCCGGAGAGGCTTTAGAGGTACGGGGCAAGGGTAAGGCGGCGGCTAGATTAGAGGCTGAGTAGACGTCATAAATCCCAAGCAGAAGCTATGGCAAGCCCCTACTTATGCCGCAAGTTTAAAATGAGGGATTACCATTGAACCCATAAGCTTAGGAAGAAGGTTTTCAGGTGTTGATTCCACCTACGCAGATTATTATCGATGGCAGGCTAATGCATCTGACTATTGCCCTGCCCATCAATCTTCACAGCCCAGCGGGTGACACCCAGCCGATCAAGAAAGCGATTATCATGACTGACCAGTAACATACCGCAGGGGCAGTCGGCCAACGCGTTTTCCAATGCCTGGATGGACGGCAGATCAAGATGATTGGTGGGTTCATCCAAAACAATCAAATGCGGCGTGCGTAACATGCCCACCGCCAGCAGCAGCTTACGGATCTCACCCGGGCTTAGCTGACGACTGACCAACAGCTGCTGCGGACGTGAACCCAGCCGGCTGATGATGTTCATCACCTTGCCAAGCGCGTCACCCGCCAGCCCGCGTACATCTTCAAGCACGCGGGACGCATTGGCCACACTCAGTTCCTGCGGCATGTTGATGATTCTCTCAGCCGATAGATTCACCGCCCCCAGCAGGTGTTGCACGAGCATCGACTTCCCCGCACCGTTGCACCCCGTGATCGCCACACGGTCATTGGGCGCCATTGCCAGGGCGGGGAATGTTAAAACCCGGTCATCGCCAAGGGGCAGCTCACCGGCAGCCACGCTAAACAGCTGGTTGCGGTGCGACTGTGCACCGGGCAGCCAGATGCCCGTATCGTATTGCTTGCTCACATGCATGGATTGATAGTCCGCATCTACCTTCGCAGCCCGGCCGCCCAATTGGCGCAGCTGGCTACCCGCTTTACTGTCGGTGAGCCGCGCTCTGTCGATCTTCTCCTTAGCATCATGGTCTTTTCGCGACAAGCCCTTTTTCGAGCGACTGTTGTGGCTGCTCTGCGCTTGTGTGCGACGACGCACCAGTTCGCGTTGCAGTCGTTTGCTTTCTTGGGAGAGTTTGTCTCGCTCCGCGATGGCGGTGTGTCGCGCCGACTGCCATTGCTCATTGGCTTGGGTAAAGCCACCCGGGTATACCTGCGAGTCGGCTGCATCTAGCCACACACATTGGTAGCAAAGCGCATCCAGCAGTTCTCGATCATGGCTGACGATGACACCTATACCCTGAAAGCGCCGCAGGTTCTGCAACAGCAATTCACGCGCGGCACTGTCGATATGATTGGTGGGTTCATCAATGACCAGTAAAGATGGCAACTGCCACAGCGCGTGGGCTATTTGCGCGCGTTTGCGCTCGCCGTGGCTGAGGGTGTGCCAGCGCGCGAGAAAGTCGGGCTTGATACCCAACCGGCCCCGCAGCTCAAAGGCGCCACTGTCCCAGTCTTGGAGAAATGCGTGAAAGGTGGCCGGCGCATTATCGGTGCGTTGCTCGCAATACACCGCGTCACATGCGCCGTCAATAAAGCCTGCATCAGCAGTCAATTGACCGGCCAGCAGTTGCAACAGCGTGGTTTTACCCGCGCCGTTAGCTCCGACAATGCCCGTAAAACCTGGCAACAGTGAGAACGACAGCCCAGCCAGCAATGGACCTTGGGCGGTGGGGTATGAAAAAGACAGATCGCGGATGACGACCGCGGGCGCTACATCAGCTTGGACAGGCATAACAATGTTCCAAAGACGGATAGTTGAAGGAGTTGCGTGCAACTCAGGTTCAAGTCTTAAGAGATATTGTGATTCATACCTGCTGGCTACCTTGGGGCGGGGATCGCCGCTTAGGGTAGAAGTATAGAGCAGGAACGGGCCTTGCCGCAATATCGCGTCTTAACTGACGACTAGCTATTAACCTGGCGCTCCTTGAAAAAGACTGGGGGGCAATAGAGGGAACCCACTTCTTTTACGCTTAACCGATACAGAAACTGAATCGCCCCGGTTTTATCGGAGGCAGTTTTATCTGAGTCAGGCAACATTACTTGACGCAGTTTGTTGATGATACATCATTTCAAATTCAGCAGGCGACCGATCCCCGATGGGACGCAGTAGACGGCGATTGTTGAACCATTCCACCCAAGTCAATGTTGCGCGCTCTACGTCATCAAGCCCCCGCCAAGGGCCGTCTTTGTGAATAACCTCCGCCTTGTAAAGTCCATTGATAGTTTCTGCCAGCGCGTTATCGTAGGAATCACCGACACTGCCAACTGACGCATTAAAGCCTGCCTCGGTCAGTCGATCAGTGTAGCGAATGGACAAATACTGGGTGAATTCAACCGGTCGTCGCAACAC
>CALEMZ010000188.1 GCA_937910975.1 uncultured Pseudorhodobacter sp.
GGGCCTTGCGGGCTTTAATGGGGTGGAGTTGTTGGACGGCCTTCCACGGCAGTTGGCGACAATGGATGCTTGTCGGCTTGAGATAGGCCGCACCGCTGCGCAGATTATCGCAGGCCTGCATCCCGGCGGTGTGGTGGGTGGCGAACGGGTGGAGCTTTCGCCAACTTTGGAACTGGGCGATACGATCCGGCGGTAGGGCGCGCGCCAGGCGACCCTGAGGGGTGTATGGCCGGCCTATGTTGGAATTCTTGCAAAGATGAAAGCGCGGGTCAGGCCAGAAGATGGTTGTCGCGCGACCCTGTGATGCAGGCCTGCAATATCTGGCCTTCGGGCTGGTCGGTGGCAAGCTGCACTTCGGTGAATTGTTCGGTGCGACCCATGCGGCGGCTTTCCATCAGGATTTTATGGGGTTTGCCGATCTGCGCTGTCAGATGCCGCTGTAGGGCCGCATCACCCGCCGCGCGCAATTGGGCCGCACGGGCTTTGATCTCCGGGCCTTGCAGTTGCGGCATCCGTGCGGCGGGTGTGCCCTTGCGCGGGCTGAAGGGGAAGACATGCAAGAAGGTCAGGTTGCAATCTGTCACCAGTTTCAACGAGTTTTCGAACATCGCCGCAGTTTCCGTCGGAAAGCCTGCGATGATATCGGCGCCAAAGATCATATCAGGGCGCAGCCGCAGCACCTCTTCGCAAAAGGCAATCGCATCGTCGCGCAGGTGGCGGCGCTTCATGCGTTTGAGGATCATGTCATCGCCCGCCTGCAAGCTGAGATGGAGATGTGGCATCAGGCGGGGTTCGGTGGCGATGGCCTGCATCAGGTTCTCATCAGCCTCAATCGAATCGATTGAGGAGATGCGTAGCCGTGAAAGGTCTGGCACCAACCGCAAGATGCGCATCACCAGATCGCCAAGGCGCGGTGTCGCGGGCAGATCGGCCCCCCATGACGTCAGGTCCACCCCCGTCAGCACCACCTCGTGAAAGCCCTTTCCCACCAGCCGCTTGATCTGCTCCACCACAACGCCCGCAGGGACGGAGCGGGAATTGCCGCGCCCATAGGGGATGATGCAAAAGGTACAGCGATGGTCGCAGCCGTTTTGCACCTGCACATAGGCGCGGTGGCGGCCAAAGCCATCAATAAGGTGGCCCGCAGTTTCACGAACCGACATGATGTCATCGACTTGCACCTTTTCGGTCACGCCAATCAGGTCCGGCGCTTGCAGGCCGACCCATGTTTGCGCCTGCATCTTTTCGGTATTGCCGATCACGCGCGTCACTTCGGGCATGGCGGCAAAGGTTTCCGGCTCGGTTTGCGCAGCGCAGCCGGTGACGATCACCGCAGCACCGGGGTTTTCGCGGGCGAGTTTGCGGATCTCTTGCTTTGCCTTGCGCACGGCCTCTGCTGTTACCGCGCAGGTGTTGATAACCACGGCCCCTTGTAGGCCCGCAGCCGCAGCCAGTTCCTTCATCGCCTCGGTTTCATAGGCATTCAACCGACAGCCAAGCGTGGAAAATACGGGTGCGTTCATGCGTGCGCGGCCAGAAATTCGGGCGAGAGCACGCCGTCGAACACATGCGCCACCGGGCCCGTCATCCAAACCCCATCCTTGCGCCAGTCGATCTCCAGCCTCCCGCCGTCCACGTCCAGCACCACACGCCGCCCCGTCACCCCCCGCAGATGGGCCGCTACCGCCACCGCACAAGCCCCCGAGCCGCAGGCCAGCGTAATGCCCGCGCCACGCTCCCAGACCCGCATCCGCAGATGGTCCGGCCCGATCACCGATACGAACTCTACGTTGGTGCGTTGCGGAAACAGCGGGTTCACCTCAAAGGCAGCACCTTGGCCCGCGACATCCACCGCCTCGGCATCCGGTACGAAGAACACGCAATGCGGGTTTCCCATGCCCACGCCCACCGGATCCCCCGGCAGGGGCAAGTGTAGCGGGTCCACTTCATGCGAAAGCGGAATATCCGCCCAATCCAGTTGCGGCACACCCATATTGACCGACACCAAGCCATCCGGGCGGCGCAGGGCCGAAAGGTTGCCGCGCGTGGTTAGCAGGCTTACAGCCTCGCGCCCCAACTGGCCCATTACCAGATCAGACACGCAGCGCGTGGCATTGCCACAGGCGCCCGCGCGGCTGCCATCGGCGTTCCAGAAATCCAGAGTGAAATCCGCATCCTCGGCATCGCGTATCTCAGCCAGCTGGTCAAAGCCTACGCCACGGTTGCGATCCCCGAGCGCGCGCGCCAAGGCAGGCGTCACCACCGCCTCGCGCCCACGCGAGTCGATCACAACAAAATCATTGCCCAGCCCATGCATTTTCATAAAGGCGAGCCCGTGAAGGCGATTATCCTGATTCATGCCGGGCTTTTACGCCTCTACAAATGAATTTGCCAGAGAGCAGAAAATTAATGCCGATTTGCGCTTGACCCCCCGCGTCGAACTTTCTAGGTAGCACGCAGTGTGGGCCGGTAGCTCAGTTGGTAGAGCAGCTGACTTTTAATCAGCGGGTCATGGGTTCGAATCCCGTCCGGCTCACCACTAGTATTCCAAGATAGCAGACAAATGCCGAAAGGCTTGTCGTATCTGAGGAATCGAATTGTTTCTAACATCCCAACAGGCTTAGCGTCCATCCTGCGCCGCCGCGCGCCCGGCCCATAGGCCTGTGGCGAGACACGCGTTCAGCAAATATCCGCCCGTGGGGGCTTCCCAATCCAGCATCTCGCCACAAGCGAAAACATGGGGCAGGGCGCGCAATTCGAATCCATCGGTCAGGCCATCGCGGGCAATTCCGCCTGCCACTGAAATTGCCTCATCCAGCGGGCGTGGCCCTGCTAACGGCACCGGCAAGGCCTTGATCAACGCAGCCAGGTCATCGGGCAGGGGACGGCCCCATTCTTGCACCAAGCCCATGGCCACCGGGGAAAGCCCCAACTTGCGCAGCCGTGCGGTAACGCTATCACCGTGCCGTGCCTTGGCCAGCTTTGCGGCCACCGCCTGCACGTTCAGATCTGGCAGCAGGTCCAGTCGCAACGAAGCGCCTTGCCGCAACGCCCGACTGACCGCGTAAATTCCGCCGCCTTCAAGCCCCTTGGAGGATATGACAAACTCCCCCCGCTCGCGCCGCCCATCGGGCAGGCACAATGCCGCGCCCTTTACGGGTTGGCCGAAATGGCGGGCCATATGGGGGGACCAATGCACGACAAAGCCCATATTTGCAGGCTGAAAGGGGGTAATCGGCACCCCGCGCGCGGCCAGCCAAGGGACCCATGCCGCGTCAGAGCCAAGCCGTGCCCAGCTTGCGCCGCCCAAGGCCAGAACGGTTGTGGCGGGCTGCAACAGGGCGCCCCCCTCGGGCGTTTCAAAGGCAAAATCGGTGCCATCAAAGCCAACCCAACGCCAACGGCTGCGCAATTCCACCCCCGCCGCGTTCAACCGAGCAAGCCAAGCGCGCAACAGCGGCGAGGCTTTCATTGCCACCGGAAACACCCGCCCGGAAGACCCTGTGAACACCTCTTGCCCCAAGCCCCGGCACCAGTCTTGCACCGCATCAGGGCCGAAATCGGCCAGCACCGGGGCCAGCCAGTCCTGCGGGTAAGCACCCATAAAATCCGGGCTGGCATGGGTGATGTTCAGCCCAGATTTGCCCGCCATCAGAAATTTGCGCGCGGGGCTTGGCTTTGCCTCCACCACCAGCACGCGCCGTCCGGCAGCCGCCAGCGCCTCAGCGGCCATCAGCCCCGCAGGCCCGGCCCCAATGACCAAGGCATCGGTCATGACAGCTTGGGCATCACGCCCTTAAACTCCACCACGCGATGCGGGTAGGGGATCTCGATTCCGTTATCTTTCAGCGCGTTCCAAATGGCAAACAACACCTTGCTTTGGTATTTGTTCTTGCCGTCATCAATGCCGGAAACCCAATATTCTACTGCAAAATCAATGCCGCTGTCGCCAAAGCCGCGCAGCTCGCAATCTGGCACGTCCGGTTCATTCAGCACGAAGGGCAAAGCGGCAACCGCAGCCTCAATGATCGCAGGCACCGTGTTAATGTCGGTGTTATAGCTGACCGAAAACGCGGCCTCATAGCGGTTGGCGCTGCCTTGGTCGGAATAGTTCACCACCCGTGTGGTGATGAAATGATCGTTCGGCACAACGATCCATCTGCCATCGAACGTTTCCAAGACGCAGGCGCGGGCGGTCATCTTCACAATAGTCCCGGCCTCGCCGCCATCAAGCTCTACATAATCGCCAACTGTGGTCTGCCCTTCGACCAGCAAAATCACGCCCGAAACGAAGTTCGCCGCGATTTGTTGCAGGCCAAGCCCGATGCCCACGCCCAAGGCACCGCCCAAAATGGCAATCGCCGTCAGGTCGATCCCCATGATCGACATGAGCAGCAAGAAGGCCGCGCCAAAGATAAGAATCTCTGCCGCCTTCACCGCCAATTGCCGCGTGGCCGGGCGTAGCACCTCTTGCTTTCGGATGTATTCCGCGCTTTGCCGGTTTGACCAGCCCCCCAGCCAGAACAGCAAACTCCCCACTACCACGCCCCGGATCAGCGACAGCACCGAAAAGCGAATGTTGCCAAGCTCGATCATCATCTCGCTCAGGCGCAGCATGATCGGGTCCAGCGCGCCCAAGGCATAAAGTGCTGCTACCGGGATCAGCACATAGCGCCCCAGCAGCCGCAAGAACGGGTCCGTCAACGCATCGCGCACCAAGGCGCGAACCGCGATGAACAAAAACACCCGCTTGCCAAAGGCAATCACTGCGCCGGACCCGAAAAGCGAGCGGGTAAACTCCTCGCCCACCGCTGTCAGCCCATAGGCCAGTACCGGCATCAACAGCGGCGACAGGCCCAGAATAAATATCCGCGCTCGCGCAATTGCGCCCTCGACACCTTCCGGCGGGGTCAGCCAATGTGTGATTAAAGGCTGCAAGCGCCGTGTCAGCAAAGTCGCCGCAATGAAGGCCACCGCAAGCAAGCCAAATTGCGACCAAGCGGCCGGGCTGGCCAGCCACTCCAGGGCGGTATCCGTCACGGGTTGGATCAAGCGCAAAAGGCTCTGCATAAACTCCGGCATATTTTCCATGAAAGTTAACCCTTGTCCCGAACGGATTTTGTGCTTTCTTTGGCAAGAAACCCACGCTGAGACAAGAGAAACCGCAAATCCGGCTTCTCCGCCTCTGTTGCTCAATTCTGTAAAGGATGCGCCATGCGTAGCACCACGTCCATCCAGATTATCGGCTGCCATGCGGAAGGCGAGGTGGGTGATGTCATCATCGGCGGCGTAGCCCCACCCCCCGGCGCCACCCTTTGGGAACAATCGCGCTGGATCGCCGCCGATCAAACGCTGCGCAACTTCGTGCTCAATGAACCGCGCGGCGGCGTGTTTCGTCACGTTAACCTGCTGGTCCCACCCAAAGACCCGCGCGCTGCTTTTGGCTGGATCATCATGGAGCCGGTGCATACCCCGCCCATGTCCGGCTCCAACGCCATTTGCGTGGCCACCGTGCTGCTTGATACCGGCCTCGTTCCGATGACGGAGCCGCAAACCAGTTTCCTGCTTGAGGCCCCTGGCGGGTTGATCTCCATCACCGCCACCTGTGAAGGGGGCAAGGCCAAGGCAATCCGCGTCACCAACTTGCCCAGCTTTGCGCAGGCGCTTGGCGTGCCGCTGGAAATCCCCGGCCATGGCACGGTAAACGTCGATACGGCCTTTGGCGGTGATAGCTTTGTCTTGGTTGATGCTGCCAGCTTGGGCTTTGCCCTCACCCCCGATGAGGCCCGTGATCTGGCGGGCATGGGCATGAAGCTAACACGCGCAGCCACCGAGCAACTGGGCTTCTCGCATCCCACCAACCCCGATTGGGCGCATATCTCCTTTTGCCAGTTCACCGCGCCCATCACCATGGAAAACGGTGTCAAAACCGGCCGCAACACCGTGGCGATAGAACCGGGCAAGCTGGATCGCTCCCCCACCGGCACCGGGTGCTCTGCCCGCATGGCGGTGATGCACGCGCGCGGTGAAATGGCGGTGGGCGAGGCTTTTACCGGCCTCTCCATCCTCGGTAGCCGCTTTGATTGCCGCATTGAGCAGGCAACAACCTTGAACGGCACCCCGGCCATCATACCCAGCATCCAAGGGCGCGGCTGGATCACCGACAGCCGCCAATTGCTGCTCGACCCCGATGACCCATGGCCTCAAGGCTACCGTCTGGGAGACACCTGGCCAGTTGTGTAAGCCTGCCGCTTCATCTGCTCAAAATACGTAAGTGCGGGTCGTCACGGCTGACCCATCCCAAAAGCTACGCAGAAATCACGGGCAATAGTGCGCATCACAAACGCTCATCGCGCCATTGCACGCAGGTATGCAGGCCGGGCGCTTACCAGTTTGGAATAGGTTTTCAGCCGCTCTTCGCTGACCGGGAAGCCCGCCGCATAGGCCCAACTGAGGCAATGGGTTAAAATGATATCGGGCACCGTCAGGTCTTCACCCATTAGGTAAGGCCCCAAGCCCATTCGCGCGACCAGCGTTTTCTGGCTGCGCTCAAACTCCCATTTCAGGCTGTCTTTGATGGCTGATTGCCGCAATTCCTTGGGCAGAATGAAGGAATGTCGCGCCGCCACCCAAAGTGCTGCGTCAAACTCATCCAGCAAGAACTGTGTCAGGCTGTCTTGCCGCGCGCGCTCCAATGTGCCGGCGGGGCGGGTAAAGGTGCCATGCTTATCGGCCAGAAACTGAATTATCGCGGTGGAATCGGTGATCGGCACGCCATCGGCAATCAGCACCGGCACCTTGCCTGTAGGGTTGATCGCGATAGCCGCATCCGATCTTGGCGGTGCGGCGATATGCTCAAACGGCACGCCCAGCTCTTCCAACATCCAAATCGCGCGCGCCGCACGGCTTTTGACGGTTCCGATCACCTTATACATTAGCGGCATTCCCTTAGAGGTCAGGCGTTCTCGCCCTTATCTGGAGCTTCCACCGCTTTATGGGCACGCGCAAGGGCGGCAATCAGATCGCTCCGGCTGACGAGTCCAACCAATCGCCCCGCATCTAGCACAGGAACCGCCTGCTGCCCGCCTTTGGCCAAAAGATTGATCAAGACGCCCAGCGGTGTGGTCTCACTCACCGTGGAAACTTTGCGCGTCATCACATCATCGGCCACAGGCTCCACCACCTCGCGACCGGTACGCAAAATCCGGCCCAGAACGCCGCTTTCGTCTTTCTCTATAGGCTTTTGCAGCGTGCGCACGAGATCGGCCTCGCTGACAAGGCCCTCAAACATCCCGCCTATCCCAATCACGGGCAAAGTTCGCACTTTGTGTTGTCCAAACAGCGCCGCGATCTGACTGACGGGCATGCGCGGATGCGCCGTTACCAACTCGCGGGACATGATCTGTGCGGCTTGCACGCCATCAAACAAATGCTCGGCGGCGTGGCGGTGTGCCGCCTCGAACAGCCGGGAAAGGTCCGCCGCGCCGATGTTGGCATCCAGTCCTGAACGTTGCAAAATTTCGGTCAGATCGGCAGGTTCTATCATTGGGCGCAGCCCGGCGTCGCCTAGATGGCGCGGCACATGTTCCACAGGCTGGCGGAACGGATAGACCCGCCCCGTGAACCGATTATAGGCCAGCGCCACCAGCAACAGCAAAGCCGTGTCCAGCATTACCGGGCTGAAAGCATAGAAAAAACCGGCCTCACGCACAGCATCGGCGGTCAGCACCGTACCAAGTGCGATCCCTGCCGCCGGGGGATGCGTGGCGCGAAGCAGCATCATCGCGATCATCGCACAGGTGACAGACAGGCCAAGTGCCAACCACGGCTCATCTACCGTCAGCACCACGGTCACACCGACAAGGGCTGAAACCGTGTTGCCCACCAGCGCAGGCCAGGGCTGCGCAAGCGGGCTGGAGGGCACCGCAAACGCCAGCATCGCCGTCGCCCCCAAGGGCGCGATCAGCAACAGGGTCGGGTCCGGTCCCTCGGCTGTGACGGGCACCATCGTCAGCCGCACCAGAAATGTGCATAGCGTCAGGCCAATGCCTGCCCCGAGGCAGGCGCGCAACATCTCACGTAATGGCGGGTGACCGACTGCGGGGCCAAACCCACGCGCAATCTGGCGCCAGCGCGTCATTTAGGACTCATAGCAAGGCGGATCAAGGCACGCTCCATCACCGCCATCGCAGGCGCGCGGCTGGTGGAGCGCAGCGTCAAATCGGTTTCCAGCAGTTCTGCCAAGGCCCATTCGAGCGTCTGTACCCGCCAGCCCTGTAGCTGGCGCAGCATCCGGTCGCGGCGCGGGCCAAACACCCGCATCCGCACCATGCCATTGGCCGCACCGCCCGCATCCGTGGCCGCGCCGTGTAGCGCCCGAAAATGCCGCATCGCACCGATGCAAAGCGTCACCGGGGCCACGCCTTGCCCCTCCAGTCGCCGCATCAAGGCCCCAACTTGCCGCTGGTCACGCTCGGCCACTGCATGGATTACATCATCGACCTCGGCCTCTATCGTGCCGGGCGCGCAGGCCGCCACATCGGCTGATGCCAATGCTGCCGTCTGCCCCCAGTGATACAGTGCAATCTTTTCCAAGGTCTGGCGAAAATCGCCGGGGTCCAGCGCACGGGCCAAAATCCCCAGATCCATCATCGCCTCGGGGGAAATCTCGCGCAACCCGGCGCGCTTCAGCTCGGCCTCAATTTCTTCACGGCTGGGCGGTTCATCATAAAGCCCGATGCAGACGGCAGAGCCCGAATCGTCAAATACCTTCTTTAACGCAGATTTCCCGGTCAGGTTTCCCGCAGTGACCACGATCACCGCATCGCCGGGCCGCCATTCGCGCAAAGCTTCGGCCAGCCGTGGCGCCATGCCATCGGTAGCGTCTTCCACAAAGGCCACGCGCGGCCCCGGAAAAAACCCCTGAGACCGGATCGCATCCGATAGTGCCGCCCCATCCTTGCGCAAACCAGCCGCTGGAAGCCGGGTTAGGCGCATCTCGGCTTCCCCCTGCGGGCCAACCAGCGCCAGAATCGCCTCTTGCCGCTTTAGCGCCACGCGCATCACATCTGCGCCGAAAATCAGCAACCCCGCTTTGAACGGATCCGGAGCCGCCAAATAGCGTGCTGCCTGCTGCCCCTTTAGGTTCATCCGTCTGCGGCCTCGGCCATGCCCCTGCCAGCCCATTGCCCGGAGGTTGCTAAAAGCTGCGTAACGATCTGGTCCGCCATGATTCTCATCAGGCGCTGGGTGGCATCATCTTTTGCCGCCAAACCCGCCACGGTAGAGCCGGTGGCGGAATAAGAAGTGAAATTCTCGGCCTTGCCCCCGGTCAAATTTGCGCCGGTGGTCACATCGCTCAATTCCCATTCCACAGCCCCGGTCAGGTTATAGCGCGTAATCGCGTTGGCCGTCGAAATCGCTACCCCCACGGGTTTGAGGCTGATCGTATAGCTCAGCGCATAGCGCGGGTTGTCCGACGGGCCTAGCCGTTCTTCGATACGCTCCACCAGATCAAAGGCGGACTTGTCACGCGGCTCTGCGGTAAGGATCGCGTTTTGCAGCATTTGGCCACTGCCCCCCGGTGCGTAGGCCGGGGAAAAGCCACAGGCCACCAGGGCCAGCAAAGCCCCTACACTCAAGAACCCGCGTTTAGATAACCACATTTACAATTCGCCCCGGCACCACGATCAATTTCTTTACCGGCTGTCCGGCAAGGAATTTAACCACAGCATCATCCGCCAGAACGATTTTTTCAACCTCGGATGCAGGCATATCTGCGGGCACGCTGATTTCCGCGCGCCGCTTGCCATTGATCTGGATCGGTAGCGTGATCGTATCTTGCACCAGCATCGCGGGGTCAGCCACAGGCCAAGGCGCTTGTGCGATCAAACCGATGCCGCCCAGATGCGCCCAGATATCTTCGGCCAAGTGCGGCACCATCGGGCTCATCAATTGCGCAAGCACCCGCATCGAGGATGACATCGCAGCCTTGCCAGCCTTGGATTTGCCCAGTGTATTGGTGAACTCATAAAGCTTGGCGATGGCCTTGTTGAAGGCAAAGCCCTCAATACCCGCCGTCACATCGGCAATCGCGCGATGCGTGGCGCGGGCCAGGTCGTCATCACCTTCGCCTCCCGCAGCCTCTTCCATGGTGCCAATCCGGTCACATAGCGCCCAAACCCGTGCCAGATGTTTGGCTGTGGCTTCTGCGCCGCTTGCTGTCCATTCCACATCCCGCTCGGGCGGGCTGTCAGACATCACAAACCAGCGTGCCGTATCCGCGCCATAGGTCGCGATGATGTTCATCGGGTCCACGACGTTTTTCTTGGATTTGGACATTTTGATGATCGGACCCACCTCAACCGGGGTGCCATCGCGCAGCGCAGCCCCGGAATCGATTTTCATCACATCTTCTGGCATCTGCCAAACCGGGCGGCCATCGGCCCCTTTGGTGGCATAAGTTTCATGCGTTACCATGCCTTGCGTGAACAGCGCCTTGAATGGCTCGATCGCTTTGGCGGGCAAATGGCCCGTCTTGTACATCGCGCGGGCAAAGAATCGGCTATAAAGCAGGTGTAAAATCGCATGTTCCACTCCGCCGATATATTGGTCCACGTTCATCCAGTAGTCGGCATCTTCCGCATCGGTTGGCGTGGCCGCGTGGGGTGAGGTGAAGCGCGCATAATACCAGGAACTATCGACAAACGTGTCCATCGTATCGGTTTCGCGCCGCGCCGCCGCCCCACATTTTGGGCAGGCGCAGTTACGCCATGTCGGGTGGCGGTCCAGCGGGTTGCCGGGAATGTCGAACGTCACATCATAGGGCAGTTCAATCGGCAGGTTTTCCTTGGCCTCCGGTACCACGCCGCAAGCCTCGCAATGGATCACCGGGATCGGGCAACCCCAATAGCGCTGGCGCGAAACACCCCAATCGCGCAGACGGTAGTTGATAACGCCGTGTCCGACCGCTTTGGATTCGCAAAATTCGATGGCTGTATCCACAGCCTCCGCACCCGCCTGCACCTCATCACCCGCAAAGCCACGTATATAACGCACCTTCTCGGTTTTCGGCGGCACGAAAGCCTCTGTCAGCGTTGCTTCTTCCGTGCCTTCGGGGATGAACACCGAAGGAATCGGAAGGCCGTATTTGGTGGCAAAATCAAAATCCCGCTGGTCATGGGCCGGGCAACCAAAAATCGCCCCAGTGCCGTATTCCATCAACACAAAATTGGCGATGTAAACCGGCATTTCCCACGCGGTATCAAATGGATGCCGTACCCGGATACCCGTGTCAAAGCCCTTCTTTTCGGCCTTTTCCAAAGCCTCCTCTGAGGTGCCAATCTTGCGGCAATCCGCCACAAAATCCGCGACTTTGGGGTCGTGGCGTTCCAGATGCCTAGCCAAAGGATGGTCCGGCGAAATGGCAACGAAAGACGCCCCCAGCAACGTATCGGGCCGCGTGGTGTAAACCTCAATCCGGTCAAACCCGCCCGGCGCATCGACGGTGGAAAACGCAAACTGCAAGCCCCGCGATTTGCCAATCCAGTTTGCCTGCATCAAGCGCACCTTCTCCGGCCAATCCTTCAACCCGTCCAGCGCCTCCAGCAATTCCCCCGAATAGTCCGAGATCTTGAAAAACCACTGCGTAAGCTCCCGCCGCTCCACCGCCGCACCCGACCGCCAGCCCTTGCCGTCGATCACTTGCTCATTGGCAAGCACGGTCATATCCACGGGGTCCCAGTTCACCACCGCATTCTTGCGGTAAACCAGCCCCTTTCCCATCATGTCGATGAACATCGCCTGCTGCTGGCCGTAATATTCCGGGTCACAGGTCGCAAACTCGCGCGACCAATCAATGCTCAACCCCAAAGGCTTCATTTGCCCGCGCATGTCGGCGATATTGCTATAGGTCCAGTCCTTGGGGTGCCCCCCCCGCTCCATCGCGGCATTCTCGGCGGGCATCCCAAACGCATCCCAGCCCATCGGATGCAACACGTTGAACCCTGCCGACGCCTTATAGCGCGCCACCACATCGCCCATCGTGTAATTGCGCACATGTCCCATATGGATGCGCCCCGACGGATAGGGGAACATCTCCAACACATAGTACTTCGGCTTGTCCGCATCCCGCCGGGCAGTGAAAACACCAGCCTTATCCCAGGCCTCTTGCCAGCGGGCTTCGATATTTGCGGGTTCATAGGGCATGGCAACGGGCCTCTTCGCGGGATCAAATTTCCTGCGCAGTTAACCCACAAGCCGCCATAAGGTCCAGAGACCCCATAGGCTTCATCGTTGCAATATTACTCAGATTCCCGGCAAGGCGCCCGGCTTACAGCTTGCTGTCGCGAATCCGCAACTGCCGTGCCCGTGTCAAGATCGCATCCTCAACCGCGCGCTGTGTCTCGCGGCTTACCGCACTGCCGCCTCGTGTCTGCAATGACAGCCTCAAAGACCGCGCATCCAGCGCCGGGTCCTGAATGTATACAGTCGCACGGTAAGCACGCCCACCACCCGGCGGCACGCCGTATCCGGTCACGATCACACCCGTAAACGGGTCCACTGTCTGTATTGGCAGGAAGTTCAGAATATCCAGCGTCGCATTCCAGATATACTTGTTCACCTCAACTGTGGTGTTTGGATCATCTGCGTTGCTGAATAGATCCCAGAAAGTGCTCTTCTTGCTAGACCTAAGCGCTGGCAAATCGTCTTGCTCTGCGCGCATATCATATTCTACCGCCTTGTTGCGGGCCGCGGCTTCGCGGACCGAGGCCACATCGCTTGGCCCACCAAAGAGCCGCCCCATACTGCCACTACAGGCCGAAAGGGAAATGATGGCCGTCCCAAATATGGCAGCGCGAAGAAAAAGATGCAGGCTCATAGGGGTCTCCCGGCTCTTAACTCCGTTTGTCTAACTTAGCGCCCCCTTTGGAACAAGGGCTTTCAATGCCGCAGCGACAGGGTGGCGGAAGATTCGTGTGCAAATTCTCTGTTATGCGCCTCAGCCACAGAATCGCCGCGCGGCAGAGCTGGGCCGCAGTTTCCGATGTAATGCAGCGCGAAACCCTATTTTCCGGCACCTTTAGCCTGCAAAGCGCGTTGGGGCGACTGCGCACTGTGGCATTGACGCACCACAAATGACGTCTTTCTTTTCGCGGCCACCGTCTTCGTTGCAATCATGGTCGGAAGAGTTGATTAGAAGTGCATACCCAATTCGGATTTCCCTGAGTTGGGCAGCACCTTTGAAAAAACACACGAGGGAAACGATGAAAAAGATTCTTATTGCCACGACTGCGCTCGTCGCAACTGCAGGTATTGCTTCTGCTGAAATGGCTCTTAGCGGTTCTGCTGTAATGGGCTTGGACTATAACGATGGAGCAGTTGCTGGTTCGTCCAAAACCACTGCGCTTATGGAAACTTACCTGAGCTTCACTGGTAGCGGTGAAACCGATGGTGGTCTGTCCTTCGGCTTGAGCGCTACTTTGGGTCAGTACGCACCCCACGCCGGTACGTATGGAGACGATGGTACCTCCGTCTACATCAGCGGCGCTTTCGGCAAGCTGACCTTCGGCGACGTTGCAGAAGCTGACGAAGTTGCTACCCTGTCCGACATCGGTCTGACCGGTATCGGCACCGACAACGTTGCAGAAGTACTGAGCGGCGACTCCAGCGGCGGCTTGGCTCACAACGTGAACTACTCCTACGCCTCGGGCCCATTGAGCTTCGCAGCTTCGGCGCGCATTGGTACTAAAACTGCAGCTTTGACGAACGCTTCTATGGCTGTCGGCGTAAAGTATAGCTTCGCTGATTACTATGTTGGCCTTGGCTACAACGACACAGACATCCTTGTTGGAGTTGGCGCTCGTGACGGCTCTACTACGTCGCTCTTCGCTGGTGGTAAAGTTGGTGCGGTTTCTGTTAAAGCAATGTACTCCATGTTTGACGCAGACTCTGGCGCAGCATCTGATGCAAAAGCTTGGGGCGTGACCGGTGCATACACCATGGACGCACTGACAGTTAATGTGGCTGTTTCGGACAACGATCTTCCGACAAACACCAAAGCTTCTTACGGTGTGGGCGCTTCCTATGACCTCGGCGGCGGTGCTTCCGTTGTTGGCGGCCTTGGCAAAGTAAACAATGTGACCCGCGCACAATTCGGCGTTTCGATGAGCTTCTGATCTAACGATCAGACTTGATGGAAAGAGCGGGCCTTGTGCCCGCTCTTTTCTTTTTTACGAAGCCGTCACCTTTTATAATAGGCTGGCGCAAACTCAGGTCTTGAGGCGTTGCCACCTAAACGGCAATAGATATGTGTTTCGCGGCCACTCGCTCAAAAGGATTGGCCATGAACCGCCTTCTCATATTGTCCCTCGTCGCCGCCCTCCCCGCCATTCTGCCTCTATCAA
>CALEMZ010000189.1 GCA_937910975.1 uncultured Pseudorhodobacter sp.
ATGGGTTTTCCGAACAACCTGTCGGCTTCGGCTTTTGTAAACCCGGCAATTTGCACAGCCTCCAACCAAGCAGAAATCTTATCAGCTGATTTAATGGCCCGCTTTATTACGGGCGGCAGGGATGCGGGCAGCCCAAAGCGGATGTGAATGGCGCTTGTCAGCCGATCATCCAGCGCGCCATACTCCGGCCCGACCGCAGCCTTTACCGGGCTGATCATATCGCCGATCACATATTCCGGCGCATCGTGCAAAAGCGCTGCCAGACGCCATCGCGGGGCCTCATTGGGGTTGGACTTGCTGAAAATCTCTTCCACCAACAGCGAATGTTCGGCCACCGAATAGGGCCAATCGCCAAAGGTCTGCCCGTTCCACCGCGCCACGAAGGCCAGTCCGTGGGCAATGTCTTCAATCTCAATATCCACCGGCGTCGGGTCCAACAGGTCCAATCGACGCCCGGAAAGCATCCTCTGCCATGCCCGAGGCTGTTTCATAGAATTGTTCTCGTTTGTGCCATCATTTCACCAAACCCGCCTGACATTGCCCCGCCCAAGCTACAATGCTATCTGAACCACAAGTGAACAATTGCCAAGGAGAACGGCACATGCCGAAGGATTATATCGTAAAGGATATCGCGCTGGCCGAGTTTGGGCGCAAAGAATTGAACATCGCCGAAACCGAAATGCCGGGGCTGATGGCCCTGCGCGAAGAATTTGGCAAGAGCCAGCCTTTGAAGGGCGCGCGCATTGTTGGCTCGCTGCACATGACGATCCAGACGGCAGTTCTGATTGAAACACTGAATGCGCTGGGCGCTGACGTGCGTTGGGCCTCGTGCAACATTTTCTCCACCCAGGACCATGCGGCGGCGGCCATTGCGGCGGGCGGCACCCCGGTCTTTGCAATCAAGGGCCAGACCCTGGTTGAGCATTGGGATTACCTTGATCGTTCTTTCATGTTCCCTGAAGGCGCGAACATGATCCTTGATGACGGCGGCGACGCGACACTTTACGTCCTTTTGGGCGCACGGGTTGAAGCGGGCGAAACCAACCTGATCGAGGTTCCTACTTCGGAAGAAGAAGAGGCGATTTTTGCCCAGATCAAAAAACGCATGGCGCAAAGCCCCGGCTGGTTCACCAAAACCCGCGAGGCGATCAAAGGCGTGTCGGAAGAAACCACCACGGGCGTTCACCGCCTTTATGATCTGCACAAGAAGGGCCTGCTGCCTTTCCCTGCGATCAACGTAAACGACAGCGTCACCAAGTCGAAGTTCGACAACAAGTACGGCTGCAAGGAATCGCTGGTTGATGGCATCCGCCGCGCGACCGATACGATGATGGCCGGAAAAGTGGCTGTTGTTTGTGGCTATGGCGATGTTGGCAAAGGCTCTGCGGCTTCGCTGCAAGGCGCTGGCGCCCGCGTTAAAGTGACGGAAGTGGACCCGATCTGTGCGCTGCAAGCCGCGATGGACGGATTTGAAGTGGTGCTTTTGGAGGATGTGGTCGCAAGCGCCGATATTTTCATCACCACCACCGGCAATAAAGACGTGATCCGCATCGAGCATATGCGCGAGATGAAAG
>CALEMZ010000190.1 GCA_937910975.1 uncultured Pseudorhodobacter sp.
ACGCGATCCAATATGCATGTTGGCGGGCGGGCAGAGAAGGTGGATCTGACCGCGCGTGATCTTGAGATTTGCGCGGCCATCGGGCCAACCTTGCGTGACAATGGTCAGGTATTTGTGGGCATCGATGTGATTGGCGATTGGCTGACCGAGATCAACGTCACCTCTCCCACTGGCATTCAGGAGTTGGAGCGGTTTGACGGCACCAACACCGCCGCGAAAATCTGGGAAGTGATCGAGGCCAAACGCGCGTGAGCCGATTGCGGCTTTTGGTGGCGCTGATGCGGATTTTCGCCAAGCCGCGTTTGGCGCGCACCGAGACCCCGACGCAGGCGCGTCGGGATTTCACCCGCGCCGCAAAGCTGTTTCGTGCGCCGCCATTCCTTTTGCATCTGCCGGGGCGTGGCCCCTTGCCTTTTGACGATGCGCGGGCGGCACATGGGACCCTGCTGGATCAAGGCTATGCGCCCGGCCAGATTGTTCTTGGCGGCGACAGCGCGGGCGGCGGGCTGGCGTTGGCATTACTGGCGGATATTTGTGTGCGAAACCTTCAACCTGCGGGCCTTTTCGCCTTTTCGCCCTAGACCGATCTGGCGATGACGGGGGAGAGTTTGCACAGCATTGCAAAGGCAGACCCTTTGCTGCCCCGCGCCCGGATCGCCGAGGCGGTAGGTTATGTACAGGGCGCGCTTGCCGTGACGGACCCGCGAATTTCACCACTTTATGCCAATTTCCGCGGGTGCCGCCGGTATTAATTCAGGTCGGCACAACCGAGATATTGCGCGATGACAGCCGCCGGATGGCGGCGCGATTGCGCGTGGCAGGTGGGGTGGTGACGCTTTCTGAATGGAAGGATGCCCCGCATGTCTGGCAAATGTTTGACGGCTATATCCCGGAGGCACGCGCAGCTTTGCGGGAGGTGACGCGGTTCGTTCAGGCGGTGCTTTAGGGCCGGGACCCGTGCACTACTCCTTTGTGCCAACAGCCAGACGGAAGCTGACGGCTTCGGCGACATGCGGGCTGCGGACATCGGCGGAATGATCGAGATCGGCAATGGTGCGCGCGACCCGCAAGACCCGGTGATAGCCGCGCGCAGACAGGCCGAACCGTTCGGCGACGCGCACCAGCAGCGCTTTGCCTTCAGGATCGGGGGTCGCGATGTCTTCGAGCAATGCGCCTTCGGCCTCGGCATTCACGCGCACGGCCGGGGTGCCTGCAAACCGCGCCGATTGCACCGCGCGTGCGGCGGCCACACGGGCGGCAACAGTGGCCGAGCTATCACCGTTGCTGGGCAGATCAAGGTCGGTATAAGCAACGGGCGGCACCTCGACCCGCAGATCAAAGCGGTCCATCAGCGGGCCAGAGATGCGGCCCAGATAATCCTCGCCGCACACAGGTACGCGGGCGCAGGCGCGGGCCGGATCTGCCAGATAGCCGCATTTACAGGGGTTCGCGGCGGCGATCAGCAAAAAGCGGCAGGGGTAGCGCATATGCGCATTGGCGCGGGCCACCACGACCTCGCCCGTCTCAATCGGTTGACGCAGGGTTTCCAACACGGCGCGCGGAAATTCGGGGAATTCATCCATGAACAACACGCCATTATGGGCAAGGCTGATTTGCCCCGGTTTCGCCCCGCGCCCGCCGCCTACAATCGCCGCCATGGACGCGGTGTGATGCGGCTCACAAAACGGGCGTTGGCGTGAGATGCCACCTTCGGACAAAAGCCCTGCCAGCGAATGGATCATTGAGGTTTCCAGCGCCTCTATCGCCGAAAGTGGTGGCAAGATGCCGGGCAGGCGCGCGGCCAGCATGGATTTGCCCGAGCCGGGAGAGCCGACCATAAACAGATGGTGCCGCCCCGCCGCCGCTATTTCCAGCGCGCGTTTGGCACGTTCCTGGCCCTTCACGTCTGACAGATCACGCTGCGTACCCATGGGGGTAACCTCGCCCGCTTCGGCAGGCGTAATGGGGGATTGCCCGGTGTAATGGCGCACCACCTCATCCAGTGTTGCGGCCCCCAGCACTTGCGTGGCCCCGACCCAAGCGGCTTCGGCCCCGCAGGCGCGGGGGCAAAGCAGGCTGCGGCCTTCCTCGGCGGCGGCCATGGCAGCGGGCAGCGCGCCGATCACCGGCACCAGCCGCCCGTCCAACGACAACTCCCCCAGCGCCACCGTGTTTTCCACCGCATCGCGCGGGATGATTTCCAGTGCTGCCAGCAGCGCCAGCGCGATGGGCAGATCGAAGTGAGAGCCTTCCTTGGGCAGGTCGGCGGGCGAGAGGTTAATCGTGATCCGTTTGGAGGGCAGGGCGATGGACATGGAGGCAAGGGCCGCACGCACCCGTTCGCGCGCCTCGGACACTGCCTTATCCGGCAGGCCGACGATGCCAAAGTGCGGCAGGCCGGGGGAAAGTGCGCACTGCACCTCCACTATCCGCGCCGTGACGCCCTCAAAGGCCACTGTGAAGGCAAGTGCAACCATCGACCCCGGCTCCTGTTAACTTTGGTTAATCAGTAGCCGGGGATTGGTTTACGAAGTGTAAACGGCCTTAGGAATTGTAGAGCGCCATGAACTTGGGCCACGCCTCCGGGTCTGCCACGGTTTTGTCGCGGCAAAAGGCGTTGCAAAAGCCCCAGACCCGCCCGCCTGCTTGCGCGAAATGGGTGACGGGCTTGCCGGAATAGGGGCAGGTGGCGTTAACGGAGGGGCCATTTGCCACAGGCTTTGCCGCAAGTGGTGCCGGGCCGGGCCACGGGCGGCGGGGGTAATCGCGGTCGTAACTGTCTTGATTTGCGCCATCAGCCATGCCCATCGCGCGCCATTGCCGAAAGGGCGAATGCGCCAGATGGGCCGCGACATAGGCGGCGGCCTGCGGCCCGACGGGCAGGTTATAGCCCGCGATCCGGCCCGCAACCGGGGCATAGAACGCATCGGCGGCGGAATATGCGCCACAAAGCCACGGGCCCTCCCCGCCTGTTTGCGCCCGTGCCCATGCCCAAAGCACCTCAAGCCGCGCCAGATCGTCCAGCACCGCCTGCGGAGGCGCGCAATCGGCATAGCTGACGCGCAGGTTCATCGAGCAATGATTTCGCAGCGCGGTGAAGCCTGAATGCATCTCGGCCATCAGCACACGCGCCACCGCGCGGGCCTTGGGCGTATGCGGCAAAATCCCTGCATCGGGGTGGCGCGAGGCGAGTTCCTCGGCCATGGCAAGGCTGTCGGGCACCACGGTGCCATCGGGGCAGCGCATCGCGGGCACGGATCGGGCAGGGGCAAATTCTTGCAGCAAGGCGGGAAACGCATCGGTATAAAGCCGCGCCTGTTGGGTTTTGACGGAGATGCCAAAGGCATCAAACAGCAACCAGCCGCGCAGGCTCCAACTGGAATAGGCGCGGTCTCCGATGGCAAGATCATAGGTCATATGCGTTTCCTTCTTGAGTATTTTTCAAGGCTTATGCGGGATTGCGGGTAAAAGAAATCGCTGCTTTGTGCGTGCCTACATCACAGAATGTGATTGATCCGCCCCGCGCTCCACGCCCCGTCAAAACGGATTTCGGTGACCGAGAGGTTGTCGATCTTATGGCTAAACGCCTCATAGCCGCCGATGCCTAGTGCGCGCTGTACCTGTGTCAGGATCACGCCAAAATGGGCGACGATGATGATATCTTCATGCCCTATCAGCTTGTCCACAGCATCATTGACGCGGGCGCGGACGACATCCCAGCTTTCGCCACCGGGGGGAGTTACGCTGCCCGGCTCCTCCCAAAAGCGGCGGATCAGGGCTTGGTCCTCTACCTCGGTGAAATGCTGCAACTCCCAATCGCCAAAGTGGATCTCGCGCAAACTCGCGTTATCGGGCAGGCGTGGGCGCTGGCCTTGGATGGCATCGGCGGTCGCGCGGGCGCGGGAGAGGTCCGAAGAAATGACCGGCGCATTGGGCAAATACGCTGAAAGCCGCGCGATGGCGGCGTGGTCTGACAGATCGGCGGGCAGGTTCGACCAGCCGACGAGGGTTTTGGCATGGGTTGGCCCGTGGCGGACCCAGTGAAAGCGGGTGTGCGTCATAGGCTGCCTTTCAAGGCCAGCGGCAGGCCCGAGATTACCACCACCACCACATCTGCCTGCGCGGCCAGCCGCTGGTTCAGCAGCCCCTGCGCGTCACGAAACCGGCGCGCCAGTGCGTTATCGGGCACGATGGACCAGCCCAGCTCATTCGTCACCACAACCATCGGGGCGGTGCAGGCGGCAAGCGCGCCCAAAAGCGCCTCCAACTCAGCCGCTAAATCCGCCTCCGCCAGCATCGCATTGGTCAGCCACATTGTTGCACAATCGAGCAGCACAATCGCCCCCGGATTAACGCGCGCCAAAGCCCCGGCCACATCGCGCGGGGCCTCGATCGTTTGCCAGCCCGCCCCTTCCCGGTCCAAGCGGTGGGCGGCAATCTTGGCGCGCATTTCCTCATCCCAGGCCTGCGCCGTGGCGATATAGACCTTGGGCTGCGCCGCTGCCGCCGCGACCAGCCCTTCGGCAAAACGCGATTTGCCCGATTTGGCGCCTCCGGTTACGATTGTCAGCTTTGGGGTCATATGTCTTGTCACTCGATTTGATCCGGCGGGGCTTGTGATACGCTGAGGTTTGCGAGGCCCGCAAAACGCTGGCAGCGGGCCACCTTTGGCATAAGCCGCGTATAACGACGAAACCTTGTCGCGCCAAGCGATGAAGGGTGCGTTGGCCCTGCGATGCGACCCTTGGGGCTGCAACTTTCACCAAAGATCGCAGAAGCCTTGAAACCCGCCGCCGGGGGGGGCATCATTTCTTGTGATGATCGACCGTATACCCTTGCTTTTGGCCCTTGCCCTTCTTTCGGGGGGGCCGTGCCATGGCGCAGAGGTGTCCGTGCCGGATTTGCTGTCGCAGCCCCCGGCGGGCCTGCGTGCCGCGCAGGTCGTGATTATCGGTGAAATTCATGACAACCCGACCCATCACCAGACGCAGGCGGCACTGGTGGCAAAGCTTGCGCCCAAAGCACTGGTGTTTGAAATGCTGACGCCCGCACAGGCCGAGGCGTCGCGGGGCGTGGACCGCAGTGATGCGGTGGCGATGGAGGCGGCATTGGGCTGGCAGGGCAGGGGCTGGCCGGATTATGCGCTGTATCACCCCATCTTCGCGGGCTCTGGCACCGCGCAGATTTACGGGGCCGCATTGGAGCGCGCGGATGTGCGCCGCGCGATGACGCAAGGGGCGGCGGCGGTTTTTGGCGCGCAGGCCACGCGGTTTGGGTTGGAAACACCGCTTGCCCCGGCAGAACAAACGGCGCGCGAGGCGATCAGATGGCCGCCCATTGTAACGCCTTGCCCGAAGAGATGCTGGCGGGCATGGTCGCGGCCCAACGCTTGCGCGACGCCGCTTTTGCCCGCACTGCGCTGAGCGCGTTGGCTGATACCGGCGGCCCGGTGGTGGTTATCACCGGCTCTGGCCATGCCGACCTTGCGCGCGGCATCCCGGCAGCGCTGGCCGTGGCGGCCCCGGATGTGGCGGTGCTAAGCATTGGGCAGGTGGAGGGTGATCCGGGTGCGGACGCGCCGTTTGACCTTTGGATCGTTACCCTGCCCACGCCCCGCGAAGACCCTTGTGCCGCTTTCGCAAAGCCTTGATATGCGGCACCTGGGTCTGCTGCATCAAAACCCGTTCAACTCTGCCCAAAAACCCGTTAAGGTGCCGGAATAGGCCACAGGATAGGGCGCATCATGCTGTCAGGTAAACATATTCTTCTTGTCATCGGTGGCGGGATTTCGGCCTTCAAATCGCTTGACCTGATCCGCCGATTGCGCGAACGCGGTGCCAGCGTGACCCCGGTTCTGACCCGCGCGGGTGAGCAATTCGTGACGCCGCTATCGGTATCGGCATTGGCGGGGGCAAAGCTTTACCGTGATCTTTTTGATCTGACGGATGAGGCCGAGATGGGCCATATTCAACTGTCACGCTCTGCCGATCTGATCGTCGTGGCCCCGGCAACCGCCGATCTGATGGCCAAGATGGCGCAGGGGCGGGCGGATGATCTGGCCTCGACCCTGCTTTTGGCCACCGATACGCCTGTACTGGTGGCGCCTGCGATGAATGTGCGCATGTGGCAGCACGCGGCCACGCAGCGCAATATCGCGACCCTGCGCGATGATGGTATCCGCTTAGTTGGCCCGAATGAGGGCGATATGGCCTGCGGTGAGTTTGGGCCGGGGCGCATGGCCGAACCGTTAGAAATTATTGCGGCGATGGAGGCAGGCTTTGCTTCGGGGCCACTGGCGGGCAGGCACATCCTTGTCACTTCTGGCCCGACGCATGAACCGATTGACCCGGTGCGCTATATCGCCAACCGATCATCTGGTGCGCAAGGCACCGCGTTGGCGATTGCGCTGCGCGATCTGGGGGCGAGGGTGACGTTCGTGACCGGGCCTGCCGCAGTGCCGCCGCCTTTGGGCGTGCAGGTGGTGAATGTCGAAACCGCGCGTGAGATGCTGGCAGCGGTGGAGGCGGGTTTGCCTGCCGATGCGGCGGTGTTTGCCGCAGCTGTGGCCGATTGGCGGGTGGCCAATGCCAGCGGCTCCAAGCTGAAGAAAGATGGTGCGGGTAAGGCCCCGGCCCTGGAGTTTGCCGAGAACCCCGACATTTTGGCCAAGGTTTCACAGATGAAATCCGGGCGGCCGGGGCTGGTGGTGGGCTTTGCCGCCGAGACCGATGATGTGGTGGCCCATGCCACAGCCAAGCGTCTGCGCAAGGGCTGTGACTGGATCGTGGCCAATGATGTCTCGCCCGCGACGGGGATCATGGGGGGGGCGGAAAACGCGGTGACGGTGATTTCGGATGCCGGGGCCGAGGCATGGCCGCGCATGGGCAAGGATGCGGTTGCCCGGCGCTTGGCCGAACGCATCGCGCAGGCTTTGGGGTAGGGGCGAATTTTCGGTGAAAATTCGGCCTCCGGCGGGGATATTTGGGAATAGATGAATGGGAAGGGCGCGGGAATGACGCCAATGTTGCGGTTTCTTTGGGAGGATTGGGCGGACCAGTCCCTTGGCCTGCCGCGTTATGAGACAGCGGGGGCGGCGGGGGCGGATATTCGGGCGAATTTGCGCCCGGAAGATCGGGTGGCGGGGCTGGTTTTGGCACCGATGGCGCGGATGATTGTGGCCACAGGGTTGCGGGTCGAAATCCCCCTCGGGTTTGAGATGCAGATCCGCCCGCGTTCGGGGCTTGCGGTGAAACATGGGATCAGCTTGCCCAACACGCCCGGCACGATTGACAGCGATTATCGCGGTCCTTTGGGTGTGGCATTGATCAACCTTGGCGCAGAATCTTTCGTGATCGCGCATGGCGACAGGATTGCCCAGATGGTGATCGCGCCAGTGGTTCAGGCCCGGTTTGAGGTGGTGCAGGCGCTGTCGGACACCGCGCGCGGGGTGGGGGGCTTTGGCTCTACCGGGCGATCATGATCGGGGTTTTGGGGTTTTTGGGGTTGCTGCTGGGCAGAAAATACCTGCCTTTTCGGTTGGTATTGGGCCTTGCGTTGTTTTGGTGGGCGCTGTTGGTGGCCGTCCATTCGCCGCTGTTTCCCCAGCCTAATGGGGCGGGAGAGGTGTTGGGTGGTGGGCTTGTGACTTGGCTTGCGCTGGCGGTTTTGACGGTGCTTGTTAGCGGTTATCGGATGGCGTTGGCGGGTTTGCGGCGGCGCGCGCGTTTGCGGGTGCAGGAGGTCGGCTTGCCCGCGCCGGGGGCTTTTGCCCCGGCGGAACTGGACCGTTACGCGCGCCATATCATGCTGCGCGAAATTGGCGGCGCGGGGCAGAAGCGGCTGAAACAGGCACGGGTTCTGGTGATTGGTGCGGGCGGCTTGGGCAGCCCTGCGCTTCTATATCTTGCGGCCTCGGGCGTGGGGGTGATCGGGGTGATTGACCCCGATGTGGTGGAAAACTCTAACCTTCAGCGGCAGGTAATCCATACTGACAGCCGGATCGGCACGCCAAAGGCCCATTCGGCGGTTGCCGCGATGCAAGCCCTTAACCCGTTTATTGAGGCGCGGGCCTATGTGCGGCGGCTGGACGCGGCTACTGCAGAGTTGATCGGAGAATATGACCTGATCCTTGATGGCTCCGATAATTTTGACACGCGCTATCTGGTAAACCGACTGGCTGTGGCTGCGGGCAAGCCATTGATATCCGCCGCAATCACGCAATGGGAAGGGCAGATCAGCCTTTATGATCCGGCGCGTGGCGGCCCTTGTTTCGAATGTGTTTTCCCCAATCGGCCCGCGCCGGGCATGGTGCCGAGCTGCGCTGAGGCAGGGGTGGCCGCCCCCTTGCCCGGCGTGATTGGCGCGATGATGGCGATGGAGGCGGTCAAGTATCTGACCGACGCGGGGGAGCCATTGCGCGGACGTTTGATGATCTATGACGCACTTTATGCCGAGACGCGGGTTATCGGGGCCAAGCCGCGTGCGGATTGCCCGGCTTGTGCAGCGGCGGATTGAAGCCCCGTCTGCATTGAAATGCCAAGACCGCCCCAACATTTCGCCTGTCTTGAGCCCCAAAACGCGGATTCAGATTTTCGGGGCTTCGCTTTAGCTAGACATTCACTGAATGAAAGCTAACCTGTCACAAAACCTTCAACCGGGAGCCTGACCTATGAAATTGACCGCTGCTATTGGCCTTGCCGCCGCTCTTATTTCCGCGCCTTTTGCCTCTGTGGCGTTTGCTGCCGATTTGCCTGATTTGGGCGGTAAAGAGGTTTCCGTTGTCACCGAAAATGCCTATCCGCCGCTGCAGTTCATGCAAGATGGTGTGGCCATAGGCTGGGAATATGACGCCATGGCTGAGATTGCCAAGCGGCTGAACATGACGGTGGGTTATGAGAATATCAGCTGGGATGCGATGATCCCGGCGGTGTCGGAAGGTCAGTTTGATATCGGCATGACAGGCATCACAATTCGCGATGATCGTAAGGAAAAGGTCGATTTCTCGGATGCTTACATGCGGTCGGAAATGGTGATGCTGGTGCGCGGCGATGAGGCGCGCTTTTCCGATGCCGCCGGCTTTGCCGCCAATGATGACTTGCTGATGGCGGCGCAGCCCGGCACCACGCCGTTTTACGTAGGTGTGTATGAAGTGTTGGACGGCAATGAGGCCAACCCACGCATCAAGATGTTTGAAACCTTTGGTGCAGGCGTGCAGGCGCTGCGCAATGGTGATGTCGATCTTGTGCTGACCGATGGCACGGCGGGTAATGGCTATGTGGCCGCCAGCGCGGGCGGGTTAAAGATTGTGGGCGATAAGCTGGGGACTGAGGATTTCGGCTTTATCTTCCCCAAAGGCTCGGAGTTTGTGGCCCCGATCAATGCCGCCATAGCCGCCATGCAGGCCGATGGCACAATTGAGGCGCTGAACAAGAAGTGGTTCCTTGATTTTAAGGTTGGTGGCTAAGCGGCACGCCGCAAATCTGTGCCTAGACCTAGCGCATCCGAGACAGATTTTCCGTGGTGGCTGCTGATCCTCGTTGGGATCGGCAGCTATCTGTTTTGGCGTGTCTTGTCGGATGGGCTTTATGCGCAGGTGTTGCAAACCCTGTCTAAGGGCATTGGCATCACGCTGTTTGTCACCATTGTGGGCTTTGGTATGGCGGCGGTGCTGGGGTTGTTACTGGCGCTTGCTGCCGGGTCTCAGTTCTTGGTGATCCGGCAGGTGGCGCGGTTCTATATCGAGGTGGTGCGCGGCATTCCGATTATCGTACTGCTGCTTTATGTGGCCTTCGCACTGGCCCCGGCGCTGGTGGAATTGTGGAACTGGATCGCGGGCCTTCTGGGCGTGGAGCCGCTGCGCAACCGCGATTTCTCATTGCTTTGGCGCGCGATAATCGCGTTGACCATCGCCTATTCCGCCTTTCTGGCCGAGGTGTTTCGCGCCGGGCTTGCTGCGGTTGATGAGGGGCAGATCGAGGCTGCGGAGGCACTGGGCCTGAGCCGTTGGCACCGCTTTCGCCATGTTGTATTTCCACAGGCTTTCCGGCTGATTTTGCCCCCTTTGGGCAATGATTTTGTTGCAATGGTGAAAGACAGCTCGCTCGTCTCGGTGCTGGGCGTGGCCGATATTACGCAATTGGGCAAGGTTACGGCGGCGGGCAATTTTCGGTATTTCGAGACTTATAACGTGGTGGCGCTCGTCTATCTGACGATGACGCTCACGTTGTCGTTGGCACTGCGCCGGTTGGAGACGCGGTTGCGCCAAGGGCAGAAGCGCTAGCCCTCGTTTTTCAGCAGCAGGTAAAGCGCGGCCACCGTCATGCCGACACCCGCCAGAACGCTCAGGGGCGGCGTGCCTCGACCAAGCGCCACTTCCCACAAGATTACCCATGATGGCGTGAGGTAGGTATAGGCCATCACCTTGGCCGAGGGCAGGCGCAGTGCGGCATATTGCAACAACACGAAAGTCATCGCACTGGCGGCGATTGAGACATAGGCCAGCGTGATCCACACGATGGCCGGTAGGGCGGCCCAATCGGTAGCGAGAATTGCGGGCCATGACCAAAGACCGAGGATCACCGTTCCCGCCACCATCATGCCAAAGGTGAACACGAGGGCGGGCTCTCCGCGGTTCAGTTTGCGCACCATTGGGGCGTAAAGCGCGTGGCAGACGCAGCCCCAGAAGTAGACCATTTCGCCCGTGCCGATGCGAAAGGCCAAAAGCGCCTGCCAATCGGCGCGAAATATCACCCAGGCCGCGCCCGCCCCGCCAATGGCCAGCGCGAAGGCCATGCGCGGCGTGGTGATCTGGCGTAAGACCAGCCAGCCAAAGCCCGCCGCCATCAGCGGCGTGAGGGTGAAGACGGCGGCTGTAGAGACTGGTGCCGCCGTTTTCAGCCCTTCGAACATCAGCACAAAATAAACCGCCAGCAGCGCGCCCAGCACGGCGTAGCGCCAGGGCGCGGCAAAAGCACTGCGCGGAATGCCCGTGGTGGCAAGGGCAGCGGCCCCCACTATCGCGCCCGCAAAGATGAAGCGTAACGTGGTCAGCGCTGCAGGGTCCACGAATGGGGTGGCCATGGAGCCGAGCGAGAACGAGCCTGCCACCAAAGCCGAAAAGGCCAACATCGCCAGATGGCCGCGCCTTGCCTCGCTGAACTTTGTGGCGATTAGAGTTTCTGCCATTTGGCGGCGGCCTCTTTCAGATGCGTCAGAAACCGCTGTACTTTCAGTGTGCGATGCAGATCAACATGGGTGACCAACCACAGATTGGCCGCCCATTCGGCACGCGGCGGCATAACCTCGATCAGATTTGGATAGCTGAGAGCGGAGATGCGCGACATGAAACCAAGTCCCGCGCCTGCGTTGATTGCATCATGAATAGGCGCGGGCTCTGTCGCGCGAAAGCGTAGCGCATCGGCGGGTACACGTCCGCGCAGCCAGTGGAAAAACGGCGCGCGGTTTTCCACGTCGTCGCTGACAACAAAGCGATGGTTGGCAAGCTCGGCATCCGTTTTGGGCAGGCCATGCATGGCGGCATAGCTGGGGGCGGCATAAAGCCCGTGTTGAAGGATGAGGAAGGGCTGAACCACGTAATTAGGCTCCGAGGGGGCTGTGCCTGCGCGCACCGCGACATGGGCCTCGCCGAAGTCCAGCCGAAACAGGCGCTGGCCAGTCAGAAAACGCACGGTTAGATTGGGGTATTCGGCCTGAAATCGCGCCATCACCTTGGTCAACTCCGCACTGAAATCGGCGATGGAGGTGACGACCAGTTCGCCCGTGACGGTCTCGCCATGGCCCTTGATCCGGTTGGCCAATTGCGCAAACTGGTCTTCCGTGGCCTGCGCTACGGCCAATAAATCGCGTCCAGCCTCGGTCGCAGCATAGCCGCGCGCATGACGCTGGAAAAGTTTCTCTCCGAGCCGTTTCTCAAGGCTGTCAATGTGGCGGATGACCGTGGCGTGATGCACGCCCAACATCTCGGCTGCACCCGAAACGGTGCCCATTCGCGCCACCTGAAAGGCTGTTTTGATCTCGTCCCAATTGTCCACGCGCTAATCCTTTTTACACACTACAGGGCAACCTAATGCTTAATACTGTAATTCTGAATCAATTTATCGGGGTTTCAAGATATTTCATGCGGTTAGCCTGACGTCCCCGCCGGGCGGGCACCGAATTGGACGTTTAGCACGGCGGATGGCCGGATCGGCTTGTCTCTGACCGCTTTGGATGGGCAAATCGGCCACGGGCGCTTGACTCTGGTCCTGCACCGGCCTATCAGCCCCTCAATTCCCCGGAAGTTCAAAGCTTCCGGTCCCATGGCTTTTGCCGGGATCGTCATCCGTCAGCGCGTTGCGCCCACGGGTGTCGCCTTGCATTGGCCTTCTCGCCGCCGATGCTTATATCGGCATTTCGCAACTGCTCCGGAGGGACGCCCATGTTCGAGACCCTATCAGAACGCCTTGGTGGTGTGTTTGATCGTCTGACAAAGCAAGGTGCGTTGTCGGATGCGGATGTCGAAACGGCGCTGCGTGAAGTGCGGGTGGCCTTGCTGGAGGCGGACGTGTCGCTGGCCGTGGCGCGCGAATTTGTGAAGCGCGTGCAGGCCAAGGCGACCGGCCAGCAAGTGACCAAATCGGTGACGCCGGGCCAGCAGGTCGTCAAGATTGTTCATGATGAGTTGATCCGGGTGCTGGCGGGCGATGATGCGCCTGAGGCGCTGAAAATCGACAACCCGCCTGCGACGATCCTGATGGTGGGTTTGCAAGGCTCGGGTAAAACCACGACCACGGCCAAGCTGGCCAAGCGGTTGAAGGACCGCCAAGGCAAGCGCGTCCTGCTCGCCTCGCTGGATACCAACCGCCCGGCGGCGATGGAGCAGCTGGCGATCCTTGCGGCCCAGATCGGTGTGGATAGCCTGCCGATCGTCAAGGGCCAGTCCGCGCCCGAGATTGCCAAACGCGCGAAAACCCAAGCCTCGATGGGCGGCTATGACGTGCTGTTCCTTGATACGGCGGGTCGTTTGCACATTGACCAGGTGTTGATGGACGAAGTGCAGGCCGTGCGCGATATCGCCCAGCCGCGCGAAACCCTGCTGGTGGTCGATGGCCTCACGGGCCAAGACGCGGTGAATGTGGCGACCGAGTTTGACGGCAAGGTCGGAATTTCCGGCGTTGTCCTGACGCGGATGGATGGCGATGGGCGTGGCGGTGCGGCACTCTCAATGCGTGCTGTCACGGGCAAGCCCATTCGCTTTGTCGGGCTTGGCGAAAAGATGGACGCGCTGGAGGCCTTTGAGGCCGAACGCGTTGCGGGCCGCATCCTTGGCATGGGCGATATCGTCGCTCTCGTGGAAAAGGCGCAAGAAACGTTTGAGGCCGAACAGGCTGAGCGTATGGCCCGGCGTTTTGCCAAGGGGCTGTTCAACATGAACGACCTCAAAAGTCAGTTGGAACAAATGCTTAAGATGGGCGGCATGCAGGGCCTGATGGGCATGATGCCGGGTATGGGCAAGATGGCCAAACAGGCAGAGGCCGCCGGGTTTGACGACATCATGCTGCGCCGCCAGATCGCTTTGGTTAACTCCATGACCAAAAGAGAACGTGCCAACCCCGACCTGCTGGCTGCCTCGCGCAAAAAGCGGATCGCGGCGGGGGCCGGGCTTGAGGTGCAGGAATTGAACCGTTTGCTGAAACAGCACAAGCAAATGGCCGATATGATGAAAAAGATGGGCAAGGGTGGCGGCATGAAAGCGGCCATCAAGCAGATGTTGGGCGGCAAAGGCATGCCCGACCCGTCGAAAATGACGCCCGAGCAGATGGAAGAAGCTGCGCGCGGCATGAAGCAGGGGCTTGGCATGGGGGGCCGCGGTGGCTTTCCGGGCATGGGTGGCGGCATGGGGCTGCCCTCTGGTCTTTCAGGGTTGATGAAAAAGAAATGATGATACTCTCCATCAGGGCGGAGGCCGCATGACAACCGACGCAACCCGCGCGCAGGCGCTTTTGAAAGGGCATCGCGACAGCATCGACCGTCTGGATGCGATCCTTGTCTATACGCTGGCCGAACGCTTCAAGCAGACGCAGGCCGTGGGCAAGTTGAAGGCCGAACATGACCTGCCGCCCTCGGACCCGTCGCGCGAGGCGCGCCAGATCGAACGGTTGGAATGGCTGTCGAAAGAGGCCGATCTCGACCCTGAATTTGCCAAGAAATTCCTGACCTTCATCATTTCCGAAGTCATCAGGCATCACGAACAACTGCAAAAATAACCAAGATTGGTGGCGTAAAACCCCACCCCACCCAAACCTAAGGAGACTACGATATGTCCATGAAAATCCGCCTTGCCCGTGGTGGCTCCAAGAAGCGCCCGCATTATTCCATCGTTGCCACCGACAGCCGCATGCCGCGCGATGGCCGTTTTCTGGAAAAGCTGGGCACTTACAACCCGCTGCTGGCCAAGGACAGCGAAGATCGCGTAAAAATGAACATCGAGCGCGTGCAATACTGGCTGGGCCAGGGCGCACAGCCGACCGACCGTGTGGCCCGTTTCCTTGAAGCTGCTGGCGTGCGCGAAAAGAAAGTGCGCAACAACCCCAAAGCGGCCGTTCCGGGCAAGCGTATGGCTGAATTGACCGCAAAGAAGGCGGCACGTGCCGCGGCGCCAGTTGAAGCCCCGGCAGAAGCTGCTGCGGCTGACGCAGAATAAGCGGCAGATTGGCCCGTGCAAGGCCAGTATGACAAGGCCTTTCAGGCCGAGTTACGCGATCTGATGCGGTGGCGGCGCGATGTGCGCCGTTTCCGTACCGACGCGGTAGAGGCAGCGGTTCTGGACCGCTGCCTTTCTGCGTTTTCATTGGCCCCATCCGTGGGCCTGTCAGAGCCGTGGCGGGTGATCTCAGTGGAAAGTGTGGCTGCGCGCGCGGCGGCACTGGCCAATTTTGAGGCCGCGAATGCCAAGGCGCTTGCGGGCTATGACACGGAAAAGGCCAAGATTTATGCCAGCTTGAAGCTTTCGGGGATGCGTGAGGCCCCGGTGCAACTGGCGGTGTTCAGCGATGATGGCACGGCCAAGGGTGCCGGGCTTGGCGCTGGCTCCATGCCTGAAACCCGCGCCTATTCAGTGGTCGGCGCGATCACGCTGTTTTGGCTGGCCGCGCGGGCTGAGGGGCTTGGCATTGGCTGGGTTTCTATCCTTGATCCGGCACAATTGGCGCGGGACCTGGATGTGCCAAACGAATGGCGGCTGATCGGCTATCTTTGTGTCGGTTGGCCTGAGGTTGAGACGGAAACACCCGAACTTGAAACCGTGGGCTGGGAAAAACGCAGCCCCTCACTTTTTGTGGAGCGCCGATAATGGCCAAACCTGATCCGGACAACCAGCTTTGCGTGGGCGCAATTACCGGCTCTTTTGGGGTGCGCGGTGAGGTGCGGCTGAAAAGCTTTTGCGCCGAGCCCACGGCGATTGCCGATTACGGCGCGGTTTACACCGAAGATGGCAGCCGCAGTTTCAGCATCACCCTGACGCGCCCGGTGGCAGGTGGGCTTGGCGCGCGGCTGACAGGCGTTTCCACCATGGAAGAGGCCGAGGCGCTGCGTGGCACAAGCCTTTTTGTTTCAAGGGATAAACTGCCCTCCCTGCCGGATGATGAGTATTACCACGCCGATCTGATCGGGCTGGAAGCGCGCGATGTGGGCGGGGTCTTGCTAGGTAAGGTTACGGCTGTTCACAATCACGGTGCGGGCGATTTGTTGGAGATTGGTGGGGGCGGTGCGGCCTCAATTTTGCTGCCCTTCACGATGGCGACGGTACCGACGGTCGATCTTAAGGCTGGCCGCATCGTCGTTGATCTTCCCGAAGGGCTGGACTAACGGTCTCAATTGATAAACCTTAACGGGGGACAAGCGAGAGGCGTTGGGTGCTAAATCGTTCGCGGCTATTGATGGGTGCTACAGCCCTTTTATACCTTGGCCCTTTATTGGCGGGCCTTGGCGGGTTTGGCTGGGCCGTTGTTCCGGTGTTTGCCACGATTTTCATGCTTTGGCTGGTTATCATGCTGCCGCAGGATTTCCCGCAGTCTCTTGCCGATTGGCAGCGGCCTGAGGCACTGATCGCCTTTGCAACGCGCGGCGCGGTACAGCTTTTGCTGGTGTTGGTGTGCTTTGGTGTGGGCCGTGGAATCGGCGGCGCTCTGGGTAGCTTGCCGCCGTTTCCGATCATGTTGCCGATAGCGATTTCGTTCCTTGCCATCCCATTGGCCCGGATGATTATGAACCCGTGGAAAACGCGGGAGACGGATCAACTTTTGAATGATGCCTTGGCCCAGATTGAAAGCGGAATCGGCAGCGACCGAGCCTATGCTGAGGCGGTGCTGGCCCCGCTTAATGGTCTGCCTGATGCGGTGAGTGAGGCGGAGTTGGAAGGCCACTTCGACGCCCTGCGTACCTTGGTGGATGAGGCCGTAACCTTTGACATCCTGATGGATCGGGTGACCAAGGGGGAGGCATCGCACGCGGGTAAATGCGCGCTGATGGTGCAGGCTTCGGATGGGATGGCGCTGGAACGCATGGTTATGGACGAGGTCCCGGCAAAGGCCATGCAGGCCCTGCGGGGCGAGGCGGCGCTGATTGGCCGGATGGCGGAACGTCTGGTGCACGCGTTGCGCCAAGACCCGGAGCTGTGGGGTGATTACCCTTCGCCGGCGTTTTTGAACGCGCTGCGGGTCGATGTGCCGGAAGCTTCCGAGGCGCTTGCTGCCTTGGACGCCGAGATTGCCGCACAGGCCCCGCGCGGCTAACGCCCCTTTTCGCCGCACGGCTTAAGGGCTAAAGAGCGTGCATGACCGATGATCCCTCCGCAGCGCCCAAAGCGCCTTCAAAGCCCAAATCCCATGGCCGCATCTCGGTGCAGGCCAGCCTGACGCCGCGTGATCTGATGGGCACGCCGCAGGTGGCAGGGGCGTGGCAGGCCAAGATCATCACCCTTTTTCCCGATGCTTTTCCCGGCGTTCTGGGCCTGTCGCTGACGGGCAAGGCCTTGGACCTTGGGCTTTGGGCGCTGCATGTGATTGATCTGCGCGACTTTGGCATAGGCAAGCACAAGAATGTCGATGACACCCCCGCGGGCGGCGGTGCGGGGATGGTGTTGCGCGCCGATGTGGTGGGGGCCGCCCTGGATAGGGCAGCAGTTGGAACGCCGCCTGATCGTAGCCAATGGCCGGTAATTTACCTGAGCCCGCGCGGAAAGCCCTTGGATCAGGCGATGGCACAGCGCTTTAGTAAAGGGCAGGGAATGACCCTGCTTTGCGGCCGATTCGAGGGCGTGGACGAGCGCGTGTTGCATCATTACGGCATTGAAGAGGTCAGCCTTGGCGATTTTGTCTTGACCGGTGGTGAGATTGCAGCGCAGGCCTTGCTAGATGCGACAGTCCGGCTTATACCGCGCGTTCTTGGGAATCAATCGTCCACTGAAGAAGAAAGCTTTTCGGATGGGCTATTGGAGTTTCCACAGTTTACGAAACCCGCCGACTGGAACGGCCTTGCGATACCGGAAATACTTCAATCCGGCCATCACGGGAAAATCGCCATATGGCGGCGGGCACTGGCCGAAAGGCTGACAAAAGAACGCAGGCCTGATCTCTGGCGGGCTTACTGTGCAAAGCATGGTAGGGACCCGGTTGAAGACCAAGAGCAATAGGGCAGCACCATCTTCACGGGCCAACCGTGAGCAAATGAAAGGAATTGCGATGAACCTGATCGCACAGATCGAGGCGGAACAGATCGCCGCCCTCGGCAAGATTATACCGGACTTCAAGGCCGGAGACACGATCAAAGTCGGTTACAAAGTGACCGAAGGCACGCGTAGCCGTGTTCAGAATTACGAAGGCGTTTGCATCTCCCGTCGTGGCGGTTCTACGCTGGCAGCTTCCTTCACCGTGCGTAAGATATCGTTCGGCGAAGGCGTGGAACGTGTGTTCCCGCTGTATTCCACCAACATCGACAGCATCGAGGTTGTACGCCGTGGCCGCGTTCGTCGCGCCAAGCTGTACTACCTGCGTGATCGTCGTGGTAAATCCGCCCGTATTGCGGAAGATACCAATTACAAAGCCCCCAAGGCGTAAGGAGCGGACCGATGAGAGATGGAATCCACCCCGATTATCACATGATCAACGTCAAAATGACGGACGGTACTGTGTTTCAGGCTCGCACCACTTGGGGCAAAGAAGGCGACCAGATGGCGCTGGACATCGACCCCCTCGCACATCCGGCATGGACTGGCGGCAACGCTAAGCTGATGGATACTGGTGGCCGCGTGTCGAAGTTCAAGAACAAGTATGCTGGTCTTGGCTTCTGATCCTGACTAAAGTGTTGTTTGCAAAACGCCGCTCCGAAAGGGGCGGCGTTTTTGTTTGAATTGGGAAACTCTGATGAAAGCGGAAGTTCCGCCGGATGCGCCGATGCGTGTAGGCAACAAGGCCTCGCATTTCTGCCTTTTTGAAGCGAGGCAATGGCGGTTGTCGGCAAGGCTTTGCCAAAAAGGGCTTCCCCTTTGCGCGGCATCTTGCCATTAGGGAGGGAGGTGGCAGCCACATCAAGTTAGCCAAATCATGTAGGGTCGCAGCACAATGGCGCATATCATCGTTGTCGGAAACGAAAAGGGCGGGTCGGGGAAGTCCACCACGGCGATGCATGTGGCCACGGCCTTGGTTCGTATGGGGCATAGGGTCGGTGCGCTGGACCTTGATCTGCGTCAGCGCAGCTTTGGCCGCTATATTGAAAACCGGCTTGCCTACATGGCGCGGGCGGGATTGGATTTGCCAACACCGGATTATCGCACCCTGCCCGAAATTGCGCCGGAAGCACTTGGTCCCGGCGAGAACCCTTATGATGCGCGATTGTCGGTGACGGTTACGGCGCTGGAACCGGTTTCAGATTTCATTATCATCGACTGCCCCGGTTCGCACACCAGGTTGTCCCAAGTGGCGCATAGCCTTGCCGATACGCTGATCACACCGCTCAACGATAGTTTCATTGATTTTGATTTGCTGGCCCGCATTGATGCCGAAAGCGGCAAGGTGACGGGGCCGTCGATCTATTCGGAAATGGTATGGCAGGCGCGGCAGTTGCGGGCGCAGGCCGGGCTGAAGCCGATTGACTGGATCGTCGTGCGCAACCGTCTGGGCGCGCAGCAGATGCACAACAAGAAAAAGGTGGGCGCGGCGCTGGAAGACCTGTCGCGGCGCATCGGTTTCCGTGTGGCCCCCGGATTTTCAGAGCGGGTGATCTTTCGCGAACTGTTCCCACGCGGGCTGACGCTGCTGGACTTGAAGGACACCGGGGTGGACCAGCTGAACATGTCCAATCTCGCGGCCCGGCAAGAACTGCGCGACCTTGTAGCCGCGCTTAAGCTGCCAGGCGTGACGGTTTCTTTCTGAACAAGATCAACGCGGGGCGTTGTGCCGTGCGGTTCCGGTTCATCCGCAGTAACCGGCTGACAAAGCAATCTCCAACCAGGGCTTCCCGGCGGCGGCGGTTGTTGAATAGGCCTATTCAACAACCGCCGCCGCCGGGA
>CALEMZ010000191.1 GCA_937910975.1 uncultured Pseudorhodobacter sp.
AATCGACATTGCCTCTTCAACCACACATGGATTCACCACATGGCCCGAGATGCCGAACAGCTTGGTCCCGGCATTGTTCGGGCGGCCAAAGCTTGCAAACCAACCCGCGCCACGGCGCAAGATGGTCGGCACAACAGCGATGGATTCCACGTTGTTCACAGTAGTTGGGCAACCATAAAGCCCTGCGCCCGCCGGGAACGGTGGCTTCATCCGCGGCATGCCCTTTTTGCCCTCAAGGCTTTCGAGCAGCGCCGTTTCTTCGCCACAAATATAGGCCCCGGCCCCGTGGTGCAAATAGCAATCAAAATCCCAGCCGGAACCAGCAGCGTTCTTACCCAAGAGGCCCGCATCATAACATTCGTCAATCGCGGCCTGAAGCGCCTCTTTCTCGCGGATATATTCACCGCGAATATAGATGTAGCAGGCATGTGCCCCCATCGCGAAGCTGGCGATCAACGCGCCTTCGATCAGCGTATGGGGATCATGGCGCATGATCTCGCGGTCTTTACAGGTGCCGGGTTCGGATTCATCGGCATTAATCACCAGATAGGCCGGGCGGCCATCAGATTCCTTGGGCATAAACGACCATTTGAGGCCGGTGGGGAAACCCGCCCCGCCCCGCCCCCGCAGGCCAGAGGCCTTGATCTGATCGACCAGCCAACCTTGCCCATTGGCGATAAACCCTGCCGTGCCGTTCCAATGCCCACGCTTCTTTGCGCCGGCAAGGGTGCGGTCATGCATCCCGTAAAGATTGGTGAAGATCCGATCCTGATCTTTCAGCATGTCATGCCCTCAATTATTCCCGGAGGCGGCTTTTTGCCGACGCCAGATCCGATATGTTACGACCATGGTCCAGAAGAACCCGGCCAATGCGGCCAGATCAAACAGAAAGACAAAACGCGACTCCCAGCCGAAATGCCCCCCCATCCATTGCGCGCCCAGCCACAGCGCCATGGTGCCAACCAGCACAATGGCCACCAGCCGCGCATCGCGCGCGTTCCGGATGTCTGTCTTGTTGGGCTGCGGCTTTGTCATCTTAGTAAACTTCGCCTTTATCGACACGCTTCGAGAAGTCAGTCTCTCCACCCGTTGCCAATATCTTGGCCTGTTGGACCCAGGTGTCGCGAGTCACACGGCCCTTGAAGCCCGCCAAATTCTCATCGACCCATTCTATTTCCGCGGCAGCCCAATTGGCGATCTGATCGTAATGGTAAAAGCCAAGGCTGTTGCACAGCTTTTCCAGTTTCGGGCCGATGCCCTTGATTTGTTTAAGATCATCCGCCTTGCCACCCCGCGCAGCCGTCAGGCCCTGCGGCTTTGTCGGGGCCTTTTGCACCGCAGCCGCCTTCTTCGGTGCCGTTTTTGCTGGCTCCGCTGCGGCGGGCTTGGTTGGGGTCGCCTTGGCTGGCTTGCCGCCGGATTTACCCAGCCACGGCACCAAGAGCGGCACTTCGGTGCCGTCAATCCGCTTGACCGTATCGCCAATATCCACCGCCGCCTGCACAGAGGCGTTGTACTGTTTGCGGCCCGATGCAAAGTCCTTCAGGCTCGTCAGCCCCGACAACGGCTCTGATGCATAGCGCCCATTTTGCGGGCCGGGTACCGGAACCTCACCCTTGGAGAAACGCGCAATCAGGTCGCGCAGTTTTTCCGGCGTCAGGTCTTCATAGTAATCCTTGCCGATCTGGGCCATGGGCGCGTTGGTGCAAGACCCAAGGCACTCCACCTCTTCCCAGCTGAACTTGCCATCGGCCGACAGCATATGCGGCTTTTCCGCAATCAACTCTTTGCAAACCGCAACCAGATCTTCGGCACCACAGATCATGCAGGACGTAGTGCCGCAAATCTGAATATTTGCAATTGAACCAACAGGTTGCAGCTGGAACATGAAGTAAAACGTCGCCACTTCCAGCGCACGAATATAGGCCAGCCCAAGCATATCGGCGATATGTTCGATTGCAGGGCGGGTCAGCCAGCCCTCTTGCTCCTGTGCACGCCACAAAAGCGGAATAATGGCCGAAGCCTGCCGCCCTTCGGGGTATTTGGAAATCTGTCCATGGGCCCATGCTTGGTTTGCCGGGGTAAAGGCAAAAGTGGCGGGCTGTTTTTTATGCAGGCGGCGTAGCATCAGGCGGCTCCGTTCGAGATCAAGGCGGCCAAGACAACGGCCAAAATGGCCAAAGCAGCAAGCCCGGCCAGAAGATGTTTCAGATAGGGCTTGCCAAGGCGGGCATAGATAAAAGTATCGGCGAAGGCCATAAAGGCCAAAGCCACGCCCCACCCTGCCATGACCCGCAGATCAGCAAGATAGGCAACGAAAGCCGTGAACCCGGCAAAGGCAAGGTAACGGCCCAGCATCACATTCGGCAAAGCCTCAACCGTATGGTCAAGCTTACGAAGTCCGGCACGCGGATCGGGGATGCATGTCATGGCGATGACAACAGTGACAAACACCGCGACCCAAGCCAGACCATATGCAACCGCGTCAAGCGTCATCAGCGGTCAATCTCCCCGAACACCACATCCATGGTGCCGATGATCGCCGCCACATCGGCCAACTGATGGCCCTTGCAGATGTAATCCATCGCTTGCAGGTGCAAGAAACCCGGAGCGCGAATTTTGGCGCGATAGGGTTTATTGGTGCCGTCAGCCACCAGATAAACGCCGAACTCGCCCTTGGGGGCTTCGACTGCGGCATAAATTTCACCGGCAGGCACGTGGAAGCCTTCGGTGTAAAGCTTGAAGTGATGGATCAGCGCTTCCATCGAGGTTTTCATCTCACCGCGCTTGGGCGGGGTGATCTTGCCGCGCGCCAGCACATCGCCCGGCTCTTTGCGCAGCTTGGCCAGTGCCTGACGGATGATCGAGGTGCTCTCGCGCATTTCCTGCATCCGGCAGAGGTAGCGATCATAACAATCACCATTCTTGCCGATTGGGATTTTGAAATCAAATTCGTCATAACATTCATAGGGCTGCGCGCGGCGCAGATCCCATGCGAGGCCAGATCCGCGCACCATGACGCCCGAAAAGCCCCAATCCAGAATATCTTGCTCGCTCACCACACCGATATCGACGTTGCGCTGTTTAAAGATGCGGTTTTCGGTCAGCAGCCCGTCGATATCGTCCAGAACACGTGGGAATTCCAACGCCCAGGTATCGATATCTTCGATCAGCGCAGGGGGCAGATCCTGATGCACGCCTCCGGGGCGGAAATAGGCGGCGTGAAGACGCGCGCCGCTGGCCCGCTCATAAAACACCATCAGCTTTTCGCGTTCTTCAAAGCCCCAGAGCGGCGGGGTCAATGCGCCCACGTCCATCGCCTGCGTGGTCACGTTCAGCAGGTGGTTCAACACCCGGCCAATTTCGCAAAACAGCACGCGGATCAGTTGTGCGCGGCGCGGCACGACCACGCCTGTCAGCTTTTCGATGGCCAGACACCAAGCATGTTCTTGGTTCATTGGTGCCACATAATCCAACCGGTCGAAATAGGGCAGGTTTTGCAGATAGGTGCGGCTTTCCATCAGCTTTTCTGTGCCACGATGCAGCAGGCCGATATGGGGATCGCAACGCTCAACAATCTCGCCGTCCAACTCCAGTACAAGGCGTAAAACACCATGCGCAGCAGGGTGTTGCGGGCCAAAGTTCAAGTTGAAGTTGCGGATCTTCTGTTCGCCTGTTTGCGCATCGTCAAAGTTGCCATCCATCATAGCGTACCCTCACACATATTCTTGCGCCAATTCGCCGGAAGCTCCGGATATTGGCGGTCGACAAATTCATATTGCGGGCGCAATAGTGCGCGCGCGCGTTGCAGTTGTTCGGGCATCATCACAAGGGCCGGGCCGACATGGACGGCTCGGTCAAACTGCGCGTCCACGTAGCCAATCCCCAGAAAACGGCATAGCCGGGAATGACCTGCGGGTGTCAGCATGTCTTCCATGAACATGACCATCAGCTTGGCCGGCGCAATGGCCGCAGTCAGCCGCCCAAGCGCCCCGGCATAGTCGCCGCGCTCTGTCATGCCGCTTTGGGCGCCATTCAGCACCCGCTCCAGCGTAGCATAACATGCCTCAGGCACAGCATCTGCCGCATCGGACGCCCGCCGCGCGACCATGCGCACATGGCTCCACAGACGTGCCACGGGGTCACGCATCAGATAAAGAAACCGCGTGTCCGGCGACAGGCTTGCCATCCGTTGCAACCGCTCTACCGGCAGCAGCACATAAGAGGGCGTGATATCGGCAACCAGCGCATGGTTTTCGCGCCCATCCATCAGATATGACAGGTAGCCTGCCGTATCCTCTGACTTACTTTCCAACACATTATGCCAATCAAGCACATCGCGAAGCTTGGAAGTGATATGCGGCACCCGCGGTGCCTTTGCATTCAGCATCTGTTCGCGCAACTTCGCCGCAGCTTGTTGCTGTCGCCGGATTTGATACCGAAAATACCCGCCTTCCAGCGTGTCAAAATAGTGCAGCTCTTTGATCGAGCGCATGTGACATTCCAGATGCCCGGTAAGGTAGTCGTAAAGCCAGCTGGTGCCAGCCTTTGTCGCCCCCACACAATAAAGGATCGTCGGTTCCTTGGTCACGCCGGTTAGCCCTTGGCCTTGTCATCGCCCGGCAGCACATATTGCGCGCCCTCCCAGGGTGACATGAAATCAAACTGACGGTATTCCTGCACCAGCTTGACGGGTTCATAAATCACCCGCTTTTGCGCCTCGTCATAGCGCACTTCGGTGTAACCCGTGGTCGGGAAATCCTTGCGCAGCGGGTGGCCGCGAAAACCATAATCCGTCAGGATGCGGCGCAGGTCGGGGTGGCCGGAAAACAATATCCCGAACATATCGAACACTTCCCGCTCAAACCAGTTTGCCGAAGGGTGGACGGAGGTTATGGAGGGCACCATCTCATCCTCGCGCACAGCGACACGCAGGCGGATACGGTGGTTTTGGTACATCGACAAGAAGTGATACACCACGTCAAACCGATGGCTAGCCCGCTCGGGGTAATCCACGGCCGTAATGTC
>CALEMZ010000192.1 GCA_937910975.1 uncultured Pseudorhodobacter sp.
GACCACGCCGGTAAAGATCAGAAAAATCACAATGACCGTCATCAGCGCTCGCGTCCCGACACGTTTCTGGGCTGAGAGATAAGATTTTTCCGTCATATCGGCAAAGGCCGCGCGCGACGGGTCTTCATGGGTAAAGGCCTGCACAGCCTGCACCGACAAAAGCGCCTCAGACGCGTTACCCGAACTCGCCGCGATCAGGTCTTGGTTTTCGCGGCTCAACATCCGCAAGCGTCGCCCCAACAGGATGATCGGAATGATCACCCCCGGCACGATCAACAGTACCAAACCCGTCAGCTTGGCCGATGTCAGCAACAGCGCCACCATCCCGCCAAGAAGAATCAATACATTGCGCAGCGCGATAGAGACGGAGGAGCCGATCACCGACAAGATCAGCGTGGTGTCGGTGGTCAGACGGCTTAGCACCTCGCCCGTCATCAGCCGTTCAAAAAAGGTGGGGCTCATCCCCATCACCTTGTCAAATAAGGACGTGCGGATATCGGCAACCACGCGTTCGCCAAGGCGCGTCACAAGGTAATAGCGTGCGCCCGTACCCAGCGCCAAAAGCATGGCGATCACAAGTGCGGCCTCAAAATACTGGTCAAGCAAGCTGGCATTGTCGGCAGCAAACCCATCCACCACCCGGCGCACCGCCAAAGGAAGTGTAAGTGAGACGCAGGCCGTCACAATCAGCGCCAGAATTGCGCCCAGCACAAGCTTGCGATACGGGGCCAAGAACGGGGCCAGCCCGCGCAATGCGCCTACGCGTTTCGATTTCTCGCGCTCTTCCAGAACCGTGGTATTTCGAGCCATGCTCATCCGCCTTCTTTTGCAACGCTCCCCCTTTAGGCGCTGAACCCGCCACTCGCAAGCTTTCCAATTGCCGCGCCCTTTTCGTTGCCCTCTTTCCCTGCGCGCAGCCCTGTGCCAGTTTCCCCCAAACGAAAGGGCGAACCATGGCCATCACCACCTGCGTCTTTGATGCTTACGGCACCTTGTTTGATGTGGCGGGTGCCGCACGGCAAGCTGCAGCCGAGCCGGGGCAAGAGGCGCTTTCCGCACTTTGGCCACGACTGGCCGAGGATTGGCGACGCAAGCAGTTGGAATACACTTGGCTGCGCGCGATCACCGGCGATCACACCGATTTTCGCCGCGTCACCGAAGACGGGCTGGATTGGGCGATGGAAGCCGCTGGCCTTTCCGATGCAACCCTTCGCACCCGCCTGATGGCGCTATATGATGCGCTGCCCGCTTACGGCGAAGTGCCGGACATGCTCAAAGCCCTGAAATCCAAAGGCTTTGCCACGGCCATTCTCTCCAACGGCAGCCCGGCCATGCTGGCTTCTGCCATCGCCTCTGCCGGAATCCGCGCGCATCTGGATGCGGTGTTGTCGGTAGAGGCCGTCGGAATCTTCAAGCCCTCCGCCCGTGTTTATGAAATGGTCGGCACCCGTTTTGGCACCCAGCCCCAACAGGTGCTCTTCGTGTCGTCGAACGGCTGGGATGTATGTTCCGGCGCAAGCTTTGGCTTTGCCACTGCATGGGTCAACCGCGCGGGCCTGCCGATGGACAGGCTTGCCGCCCGCCCCGGCCACATCTTGCCCGACCTTTCCACCATCCCCCAGCTTGCAGGCACCCTATGACGCAGTTTTTCACCACCTCAGACGGCGCGCGTATCGCCTATACCGATGAAGGCAGCTGCACGCCGCTTTTGTGCCTTGCAGGCCTGACACGCACGATCCGGGACTTTGACTATATGCGCCCACATCTCCCCCCCTGCCGCCTGATCCGCATGGATTACCGGGGGCGCGGGCAAAGCCAGTGGACCGGGGCCGAAACCTATACCGTCCCGCAAGAAGCAAAGGACGCGCTGGAACTTCTGAACCATCTGGGCGTGGAAAAGGCTGCTTTGCTTGGCACCTCGCGCGGGGGGTTGATCGCCATGGTACTTGCCGCCACCGCCCGCCATCGCCTGCTAGGCATCTGCTTCAACGACATCGGCCCCGAAATCCATAAACCGGGGCTGGAGAGGATCATGGATTACGTTGGTCGCAACCCGCGCGCCAAGACCCATGCGGAACTCGCCGCCGCCCTGCCCCGTAACATGCCGGGGTTTGAAAATGTGCCCGCCAGCCGCTGGCTGGAGGAGGCGGAGCTTCACTTCACCGTAACCCCCGATGGGCTGCGCATCACCTATGACCCGGCCCTGCGCGACAGCTTCCTTGCCGCCTTCAATGGCCCGGAGGTGGATCTCTGGCCACTGTTTGACGCCTGCGCGGGCCTGCCTCTGGCATTGATCCGGGGCGAGAATTCCGACCTGTTGACCCAAAGCTGCGCCGATGAAATGCGCCGCCGCCGCCCGGATATGGCCTTCGCCAACATCCCCGACCGCGCGCATGTCCCTTTTCTTGATGAGCCGGAGGCCGTGGCTGTGCTGCACAGCTTTTTGTCCAACCTCAAAACTCTACCCACAGCCCCAGCTTGAGGCGCGGCTCTTTCGGCCCGATCACCCCGACCGAGGGCGACAGCACCAGATGCATGCGCCTGAACGCCCAGGCAACGCTGGTTTCCACGCGCACCGTCTGCTCACCCCCGCGCCGCCAAGCCTGCGCCTGCGCCATCAGCATCAGCCGGTCCATCGGCTTCAGCCCAATCCCCGCATCCAGCTTATAGGTCAGCCCCGCGTTCAACCAATCCATCGTAATCAGCTTTTCCACCTGTAAATCCACCGTGGCCCAGCCGTCGCCCCAGGGCGTCTGAAATCCCTTGCCCCAAAACAACCCCGCGCGCGCCGCAAGCTCCACCGCGCCTTTCAGTTGCGGAAGTGCCACTGCCGCCTGCGTTTCACGCTGTTCCATCGCGGTTCCGGCGGAAAGAATGGCCCCGCCCGCCCCGCGCCATACCGGATAATGTATGAAACTGGTGACATCGGGCAAACGCCGCCCCCGTGGCATGGAAACTTCCACCCCCAGCGACCAATCGCCCTTAAGCCCATATTCTGCATAGACCTGTGCGCGGGTATGATCGGCAGAGAACGCGATAAACACCGATCCCGCTTCGCGCGGCCAAGCACCCGCATGGGCCGTCACCGCCCAGAGCCAGAAAAAGATCATGAAAATCCAGCGCATGGAACAAGACTCCCTCGCGTCAAGCTTGCCGGGGCGAGGGTTAATGAATGGTAAAGAAAGTGAGTAAAGATTGACTGTTCTTGCCATGCAGGCCAGCAATAGCGCCAAAGACGCTGCAACCGCGCAAACAGCTTACAAATCGAAAAGAGCCAGAACATGCCCGACATTACCGATATCGAAGCCGCCGCCCGTCGCTTGGAAGGTCGTGCGCTGCGCACGCCGCTGCTCTCCTCGCCCTTTTTGGATGAGATCGCGGGCCGCCGGGTGTTTGTGAAGGCCGAATGCCTGCAACACACCGGGTCTTTCAAGTTTCGCGGGGCGTGGTCGGCGGTGTCGGCCCTTGATCCGGACACCCGCGCCAAAGGCGTTATCGCCTTTTCCTCGGGCAATCACGCGCAGGGCGTAGCACTGGCCGCGCGCCTTCACGGTATCGCCTCCGTCATCATCATGCCTTCGGATGCGCCTAAGATGAAAATCGAAAATACCCGCGCTCTGGGTGCCGAGGTTGTGCTCTACGACCGCGCCAATGAGGACCGGGACGCGATTGGCGCGCAGCTTGCTGCCGCGCGTGGGCTGACCCTGATCAAACCCTATGACGATCATATGGTGATCGCAGGCCAAGGCAGCACCGGCCTGGAAATCGCCGAACAAGCCGTTGCTGAAGGCATCACAAAGGCCGATGTGCTGGTGTGTTGCGGCGGCGGTGGGCTGACGGCAGGCATCGCTTTGGCGCTGGAGTCCCGCTCCACAGGTCTGCGTCCCCGCCCGGTGGAACCCGCAGGCTTTGATGACGTGACCCGCAGCCTCGCCACCGGAACCCGCCAACATAACGCTACGCATTCCGGCTCACTTTGCGATGCCATTGTTACCCCAACACCGGGGGAGATTACCCTACCCATCCTCGCGCGTCTGTGCGGGCCGGGTATCGTGATTACCGATGAAGAAGCCCTGCGCGCGATGGCGCTGGCTTGGTCTCGGCTCAAGATTGTGCTGGAACCGGGGGGGGCCGCAGCCCTCGCCGCAGCCTTGTTCCATGCGGAACAGATCGCTACGCCTGATGTAATCTGCGTGGCCTCAGGCGGGAATGTCGATCCTGAGGTTTTCGCCCGCGCGATGGCCACGTTGGCCTGACAGAATACCGACGGGGCGGGCTTCTTGATCCTCGGGCCGATGATGTTCAACCAATGAAAATCGGCTTGCAGCCCGCCGCGCACCATCCGACAAGGGGCAACCGAAAACGGATTGCCACCATGCTCCCACCGCTCCGCTTTGCCCCCTGCGGCGATCAGACCATCGCCTACCGTGAGGAAGGCACTGCCTCCGGCCCCGCCGTGGTACTTGCTCATGCCATGGGGTTTGACCATGGCCTCTGGGACGCCACGATCCCGCTGTTGCCGCCCGGCCTGCGGATCATCCGCTATGATCTGCGCGGCCATGGCCAATCCTCCACGCCGCCAGCCCCCTATGCCATGGGGGCCTTGGTGCGCGATGCCGAAACCCTGCTAGATCACCTCGCCATCCGCGATTGCGTCTTTATCGGCAGCTCCATCGGCGGCATGGTGGCCCAAGGGCTGGCCGTCAAACGGCTGGACCAGATCCGCGCGCTGGTACTGGCCAATACCGTCACCAAGATCGGCACGAAAGAGACTTGGGCACGATTGATTGAGGCCACACGAACCACAGGCCTCAGCGCCCGCTTTACCTCGGATGTGGAACAAAGCTTCTCCCCCGCCTTCCGCCGCAGCCAAGACCTGCGCCACTGGCAGTCGCTGCTGGCGGCCCGACGGCTTGACGCCTTTCTCGGTTGTGCTGCAGCCATTGCAGGCACGGATTTCTACACCACCACCGCCAGCCTGCGCCTGCCCAGCCTCATCATCGCCAGCGCCGAAGATGCCATAACCCCCGTCGATATGGTCCGCGAATTGGCCGGGCTAATCCCCGGCGCGGCGTTTCACCTGATCCGAAAATCCGGCCACCTGCCAATGATTGAGCAGCCGCAGGCCTTTGCCCGCGCCGTCAGCGATTTTCTGCATGGCATCGGCCATGCCCACAGCTTGCAATAACCCAACATCGCGGCAACACTTCGGCCAATTGGCAAATGCCCCGAAAAACCGAAAGAGTCCAACGAGATGCCACCCATCCTTCTGATCCACGGATCATGCCACGGCGCATGGTGCTGGCGCGATGTTTTGCCTTTTCTCAACAATGCCGCTGCCATCGACCTTCCCGGCCATGGAGCCGACCGCACACCGATGGAGGCGATCACGCTCGATCTTTACGTCGAAGCGATCCTCGACGCGATCACCACCCCCACCCATCTGGTTGGCCATTCCATGGCAGGCTACCCGATCACCGCCGCCGCCGAACGCGCGCCTGAGAAAATCACAGCCCTCACCTATGTCTGCGCCTACGCTCCCCGTTCCGGCCTCAGTCTAGCCGACATGCGCCGCGCCGGCCCACGCCAGCCGCTGCTGGAGGCCATCGAAACCAGCGCCGACAGGCAAAGCTTCCGCTTCAGGCCCGAGATGATCGCGGACAAACTCTACCACGATTGCCCACCCGAGGCCGTCGCCTACGCTGGCCGTCACCTCACCCCGCAGGCGATCAAACCACAAGCCACCCCCCTCACTCTAACCGGGCGCGGCGCGCATATCCCCAAACGCTACATCCAGTGCAGTCAAGATCGCGCGATCCCCCCCGAATATCAGGCCAGCATGTCGGCAGGTTGGCCCGATATGCGCGTTCTCAACAGCAGCCACTCGCCCTTCTTCTCCATGCCACAAAAGCTTGCCGAGGCCCTGCAATGAAGCCCTCACCCCGCCTCGCGCTCAGCTTCATTCTCATCACCGTCACGCTTGATGCCATCTGCATCGGCCTGATCTTTCCGGTGATGCCCGATCTGATCGAGGAGGTTACCGGGGGCACCCTTGCCACAGCCGCACTTTGGGGCGGTGTGCTCGCCACCTCATTCGCAGTGATGCAATTCATCTTTGGGCCGGTCATCGGCTCTCTGTCGGACTGGTATGGCCGCCGCCCGGTCCTGCTGATTTCGC
>CALEMZ010000193.1 GCA_937910975.1 uncultured Pseudorhodobacter sp.
CCTCCAGCCCCGAGAAGTCAAGGTTCGCGCGGCCCCCCAACAGTCGCAAAACCGCCTAGCTACCGCGATAAGTGGAATAGGCGAAGGGCGAGATCAGCAAAGGCACATGGTAATGCGCCTCCGCATCTGGCACGCCAAAACGGATCGGTATTTCGTCAAGAAATAATACATCCCCCGCAGCCTGTCCCGTGCCGCGCAAATAATCCCCGGCGCAGAACACCAGTTCGTAACTGCCGGCCTTGAAAGCCTCTCCCGCCAGCATCGGTGCATTCGTGCGGCCATCGGCGTTGGTCACGGCCTCTGCAATCTTTTCGTGGCCGTTGCCCGACACCCGGTACAGCATGATCTTCACACCCGCCGCAGGCTTGCCTTTTGCCGTGTCAAGGACATGCGTCGTCAGTTTTCCGCTGCTCATCCGTACTCTCCATATGCAAATCTTGCCCAAGCCTGCCCGAATTTGCAGCTCTACGCGACCATCAACTTGCACAATAGGTCTTTCGGAATTTATTTGTAAATGAAGGGCAAGTTTCCGTATTACATAGACATATCTACGTGACCGAGGGGCATTTTGTGAACAGATATCCGCGCGACATGACGGGCTATGGGGCCAATCCCCCCGATGCCGCTTGGCCCAATGGCGCAAAAATCGCGGTTTCGTTGGTTTTGAATTACGAAGAAGGCGGCGAAAACAACATCTTGCATGGCGATGCCGGGTCTGAGGCGTTCTTGTCTGATATCGCGGGGGCGGCCCCTTGGCCGGGCAAGCGCCATTGGAACATGGAATCGCTCTATGATTATGGCGCACGCGCCGGGTTCTGGCGGCTGCACAGGCTTTTCACGGCGCGCGATATCCCGGTCACGATTTTCGGCGTGGCCACAGCCCTTGCGCGCAACCCCGAACAGGTCGCCGCGATGAAATCGGCGGGCTGGGAGATTGCGAGCCATGGGCTGAAATGGGTCGAACACAAGGACATGCCTGAGGCCGAGGAGCGTGCCGTGATTGCTGAGGCGATCCGCCTGCACACCGAGGTCGTCGGCACCCGCCCGCGCGGTTGGTACACCGGGCGCTGTTCGGTCAACACGGTGCGTCTGGTCGCCGAAGAGGGCGGGTTTGACTGGATTTCAGATACGTATGACGATGATCTGCCGCATTGGATGGAATTTGGCACCCGCGATCAGTTGATCATTCCCTATACGCTGGAAGCCAATGACATGCGTTTTGCCACCGCACCGGGCTACATCGAGGGCGAGCAGTTCTTTCAATATCTCAAGGACAGTTTCGACGTGCTTTATGCCGAAGGGCAAGCGGGCGCGGCCAAAATGTTCTCAGTGGGCTTGCATTGCCGCCTGATCGGGCGTCCCGGCAAGATCGCTGGGCTGATCCGGTTTCTGGATTACGCGCAAGGGTTTGAAGGCGTGTGGTTTCCTCGCCGCAGCGATATCGCCGCCCATTGGTCTGCGCATCACCCGCATCAGCGCGTTGAGCGCCCCAGCCAGATGGACCATGACACATTCGTCACCCGTTTCGGCGGTGTCTTTGAACATTCCGCATGGATCGCGGCCCGCGCCCATGCGCTGGAACTTGGCCCCGGACATGACAGCGCTGTGGGCCTGCACAACGCCTTGGCCCGCATGTTCCGCTCTGCCAGTGCTGCGGAACGCATGGGCGTGCTGAAAGCGCATCCTGATCTTGCCGGAAAGCTTGCCGTCGCCAAGCGACTGACCTCCGAAAGCACCGCCGAGCAGGCAAGTGCTGCCCTCGATGCCCTGACCGATGCCGAGCGTGGCAAGTTTGAACAGCTCAACACCGCCTATGTCGCCAAGCACGGCTTTCCCTTCATCATCGCCGTGCGGGATAACACGAAGGGTAGCATCCTCGCCGCCTTTCAAACCCGCATCGGCAATGACACGACGACCGAATTCACCACCGCTTGCGCACAAGTGGAACGCATTGCCGAACTGCGGCTGAAGGATATGCTGCCATGACCAGCTACTACGCCCCCAAAGGCGGATTGCCCCCCCAGACCCAATTGATGACAGGCCGCGCCATCTTTACCGATGCCTATGCTTTCATCCCCAAGGGCGTGTTTTCTGATATCGTTACCTCCTACCTGCCGGGGTGGGATAAAACCCGCCTCTGGCTGATTGCCCGCCCGATGACCGGCTTTTCCGAAACCTTCAGCCAATATGTGATGGAGGTCGCCCCCGGCGGCGGCTCCGATGCGCCCGATAACGAACCGGGCGCGGAATCGGTGCTGTTTTTAACCGAGGGCGAGGTCTGGCTCAGCCTCAACGGGCAAGAGTATGATATTGGCCCCGGCGGCTACGCCTATATCCCACCGGGCTGCGTCTGGCAGCTAAAGAACGCCAAAGACGCGCCCGCGCGGTTCCACTGGGTCCGCAAACTCTATGAGCCAGCACCGGGCCTGCCCGTGCCACAAGCCTTCGTCACCAGTGACACAGAGATCAAACCCACGCCGATGCCCGATACCAACGGCGCTTGGGCCACCACCCGCTTTGTCGATCCCACCGACCTTTCGCATGACATGCATGTCACCATCGTCACCTTCCAACCCGGTGGCGTGATCCCCTTTGAAGAAACCCATGTCATGGAACACGGGCTATACGTGCTGCAAGGCAAGGCCGTCTACAAACTCAACCAGGATTGGGTTGAGGTTGAGGCCGGCGATTTCATGTGGCTGCGCGCCTTCTGCCCGCAGGCCTGCTATGCCGCAGGTCCCGGCCCCTTCCGCTACCTGCTCTACAAAGACGTTAACCGCCACGCCCGCCTGCGCGGCCCCGGAGGGTTTGGTCCTACCTGACCCCGCCTCCCATTCATCTATTCAAAAATATCCCACGGGGGTCCGGGGGTGTGAAACCCCCGGCGACCGCCACGAAAACCAAAGGCCCCCATGATGCGCATCATCCATACCGAGCCGCTCACCCAAACCGCATTCGCCCCGTTTGGCGATGTGCTGGAGGCCTCGGGCACCCCGGACAAGCTGATCAACCAAGGCCTCTGCGGGCGTTTTAATGACCGCGCAACGCTGGATTTCGCAGGTGCCCGCGCTGGCATCTCCATATTTCAAGCCCAACCCCGCAGCCTGCCCTATAGTCTGGAACTGGTGGAACGCCACCCCGAAGGCTCGCAGGCTTTTTTGCCAATGTCGCAGCACCCGTTTCTTGTGATCGTCACCCAAAGCCTGGATGCCACGCCGCGCGCCTTCCTGACCAATGGCGCGCAGGGCATCAACCTGCATCGCGGCACGTGGCACGGCGTGCTGACCCCGCTTCATCCCCCCGGCTTATTCGCTGTGGTGGACCGCATCGGCCCAACGCCGAACCTCGAAGAACACTGGTTCACCGACCCTTGGGCGGTGCACTTCTAACGTCAAGACCTGCCAGAGCAGAATGGGCAGCACCTATTTGGTGCCGCCCTTTCTTGCTGTATTGCGCTTCAGGGCTGCTTGGCCA
>CALEMZ010000194.1 GCA_937910975.1 uncultured Pseudorhodobacter sp.
CGTTTCTTATGATCTGGATGCCGTGGTCGCCCGCTCTCGGGGTGTGGCCAAGCAGCTTTCGGGTGGCATCGGCCATTTGATGAAGAAAAACAAAGTCACCGTGGTGATGGGTGAGGCCACGCTGCCCGCCAAAGGCAAAGTGTCGGTAAAAACCGATAAAGGTGTTGAGGAGCTGGAAGCCCCCGGCATCATCCTTGCCACCGGCGCGCGCGCGCGGACCCTTCCGGGGCTGGAGGCTGACGGTGATCAGGTCTGGACCTATCGCCACGCCCTGCAACCCAAGCGCATGCCAAAGAAACTCCTCGTCATCGGCTCTGGCGCAATTGGCATCGAATTTGCCAGTTTCTTCAATACCTTGGGCGCAGATACCACGGTTGTCGAAGTGATGGACCGGGTGCTGCCCGTAGAGGATGCTGAAATCAGCGCCTTCGCCAAGAAAGCTTTCGTTAAACAGGGCATGAAGATTCTGGAGAAAACCACCGTCACGAAACTGGACAAGGCTGCAGGCAAGGTCACGGCCCATCTGGAATCAAACGGCAAGACGGAAACCCAAGAATTTGATACGGTAATCTCGGCTGTCGGTATCGTCGGAAACGTCGAAAACCTTGGGCTGGAGGCTTTGGGCGTGAAGATTGACCGCACCCATGTCGTCACTGATGAGTTTTGCCGCACCGGGGTCGAAGGGCTTTATGCCATCGGTGATATCGCTGGTGCGCCATGGCTTGCGCATAAGGCCAGCCATGAAGGCGTGATGGTCGCCGAGCTTATCGCTGGCAAACACCCGCATCCGATCAAGCCCGGTTCGATTGCCGGTTGCACCTATTGCCACCCGCAGGTGGCCTCTGTTGGGATGACGGAAGCCAAGGCCAAAGAGGCTGGTATTGCTGTTAAAGTTGGTCGTTTCCCCTTCATCGGCAACGGCAAAGCCATCGCTCTGGGCGAGGCTGAGGGTATGATCAAGACCATCTTCGATGCCAAAACCGGCGAACTTTTGGGCGCCCACATGATCGGCGCCGAAGTCACCGAATTGATCCAGGGCTATGTGATCGGCCGCCAGTTGGAGACCACCGAGGAAGACCTGATGCACACCGTCTTCCCACATCCAACCCTTTCGGAAATGATGCACGAGGCGGTTCTGGACGCTTACGGCCAAGTGATCCATATGTGATCTGATTGTTCGGTCAGAAAACCAACCCGGCCACCGCAAAGGGCCGGGTTTTTTCATGGCATCGCGCGTGAGCCTGCGCTAACCCTTATGCCATGCGCGCCTCCTCCCCCTTTGTCATCATTTTTGTCCTTTGGGGCGCGGGCCTTGGGGCCGCTGCGCAATTCGGCAAAATCTCGATTCTGTTTGACCGTATCGCGCTGCATTATGCCGGGGCGGGGCAGGTGACACTCGGGCTGATCGTCTCGGTTGTGGGGCTTGTAAGTTTGGTTTTTGGCACGACCGCCGGAATTTTGGTAGAGCGTCTTGGCTATCGCAGGGTGCTGGTCTGGGCGCTTGCGGCAGGGGCG
>CALEMZ010000195.1 GCA_937910975.1 uncultured Pseudorhodobacter sp.
GAATGATGACCGCGGCAACTGCGGCAAGTGCCGTTGATTTCAACAGCTGCGCCGTGCTTGGCAACTCGTCGATGGTGGGCTTGTTTGCGTTGTTCATTTCATATTCTCCTTAGGGTCAAGCGACGAAATAGCCGGTCATCTGATACCCGATCAGAATGAATCCGGCGCACATCATCGCGACATTTGCGGTATAGGCGTGTTTCCAAAAGCTGGCGGTCCTGCGCCAATAACCCATGATAATCAGGATCATAGTCAGCGCGATCAGCTGCCCGATCTCGACGCCAACGTTGAAGGCGAGAAGGTTCGGGATCAGCCCGTCCTGCGCGATATCATATTCGAGGATCTTGGTGGCCAACCCCAGCCCGTGAAAAAAGCCAAAGATCAGCGTTGCGGCCTTGGTGTCGGGTTGAACGCCGAACCAGCGTTGATAGGCGCCAAGGTTGTCGAGTGCTTTGTAGACGACAGACAGGCCGATGATGGCGTCGATCAGGTAAGCGCTGACGTTCCAGCCGAAATAGACGCCTGCCAGCATCGTGGTTGAGTGACCGATGGCAAAAAGGCTGACGTAAAGGACAACGTGCTTCATTTTGTAGAGAAAGAAGACAACGCCGAACAAGAACAGCAGGTGGTCGTAGCCGGTAACCATATGCTTGGCCCCCAGATACATGAAGGGGATCAGTTTGATCCCGCTGATTTCCATGATGTAGCCCTTGTCACCCTCGGTGACGGCATGGGCAAAGGCGGCTGTGCCGAAAGCGAGGAACGCCAGACAGATCAGCGCCATAAGGATCAGGGGCTGGCGCATGTTATGCGCCGTGGCCCCGACCCCGTTGGATCGGTTGTATATCATTGTGATTTTCCGCTTGATTGAGTTTCAGATGACGGTACCCGCAGGGGGCCAGGTCACGTGCGCGGAGGTCTATCCAATTCAAAGCCACGCGGATCAGTCAGGCGCGTACGTGCCAGCGCCCAGTTGGACTTGTCGGGCGTCACAAACTCGGAGCGGGCGCGGGATGGCAGGTAGGCCGCCCCATGGTCGTGGTCTGCAAATTCGTGATGGTGGCTTTGAAAGGCATGAACCACATCTTCAATATCATCATGGGAATGCCCATGATCGGCGATCTCTGCCTGATGCTTTGCAATCACCTCGCCAAGCGCGACGGGGTCATAAGACAGCGAGTTGGCATTGGTCGATAGCATCAATACCAGCGCTAAAGCGCAGGTCAGTGCAAACCGAAACATGTCTCTTGCCCGCCGATACATTCTTGCTCGCTTTTGCTGGTCTATGGTGCTGTCATCACGCGCTTGATTTAACCCCCCGGGGGGGATAGCTCTGTCATATGACAAATCACACCCATCATGCAACCCACCCGGATATCATCAAGCGGCTGAAACGCGCCAATGGCCATCTGCTGAGCGTTATCACCATGATCGAAGACGAGCGTTCTTGTGTCGACATCGCCCAGCAACTTCATGCTGTTGAAAAAGCCATTACGCAGGCCAAGCGTATCTTGATCCAGGACCACATTGATCATTGCCTTGATGCGGCGATGGCAGGGTCCGGGCCGGGCGAGGCCACTGCGACAGCGGATTTCAAGGCAATTACCAAATACCTCTAGGAATATCCCATGCTTTCTGTCCTCGCTGACCGCACCTACCGACATCTGTTTTTGGCACAGGTGGTGGCGCTTCTAGGCACCGGGCTTGCCACCATCGCGCTTGGCCTGCTGGCCTATGACCTTGCGGGCGAGAGGGCGGGGTTGGTTCTGGGCACGGTTTTCACCATCAAAATGATCGCCTATGTCGGCATTGCACCCATCGCCGGAGCCTTTGCCGACCGTTGGCCGCGCCGCAAGATGCTGGTGGCCCTCGACCTGATCCGGGCATCGGTCGCCCTGTGCCTGCCTTTCGTGAACGAGGTCTGGCAGGTCTATGTGCTGATCTTCATGTTGCAATCAGCTTCTGCCGCTTTTACGCCGACGTTTCAGGCCACGATCCCCGATATCCTGCCGGAAGAAGAGCGCTACACCCGCGCCTTGTCTCTGTCACGTCTGGCCTATGATCTGGAGAACATCGTCAGCCCCACTTTGGCAGCGATCTTGCTGGCGTTTGTCGGTTATCAAACCCTGTTCTTTGGAACGGTTGTAGGGTTC
>CALEMZ010000196.1 GCA_937910975.1 uncultured Pseudorhodobacter sp.
TGATTTTTGCCTAGGGAGAAATGCAGCCTGGCTGCTTGCCATGAAACACATTCACGACCTGCCTGAGACAATCCCCATCTTTCCGTTGCCCGGCGCCTTGCTGTTGCCCCGCGCGCGCCTGCCGCTGCATATCTTTGAGCCACGCTATTTGCAGATGCTGGAAGACTGTATGAAGACGTCTGAGCGGCTGATTGGCATGATCCAGACCTGCGCGGCCCCTGCCCGCATGGGTGGAGGGGAACCGAGGCTGCACAGCATCGGATGTGCGGGAAGGTTGACCGAGTTTTCGGAAACCGGGGATGGGCGCTATATGGTGACGCTTGCGGGGGTGTCGCGATTCCGGCTGCGCGAGGAAGGCTCGGGTTTTACCCCCTATCGCCGCGCGCGCGTAGAGTGGCGTGAGTTTGAGCGCGATCAGGGGCAGGCCGAGGAAGACCCGGATTTTAACCGCAAAGCCTTCATGGCACTGCTGCAGCGGTTTTTTGTGACGCTGGAACTTTCGACCGACTGGGGCGGCCTGAAGGAAGCGAATACGGAGATGATGATCAATTCGCTTTCCATGCTCTGCCCGTTTTCTCCGGAAGACAAGCAGGCGCTGCTGGAGGCGCGCACCCTGACCACACGCCGCGAAATCATGGTAACACTGATCGAATTCGCCCTACGCAGCGGATCAGGCGAGGAGATTATGCAATGAGCAATGAACCCCCGGTCATCGACCGCCGCATACTGGAGGCGCTGGTTTGCCCCGTCACGCAGACGACTTTGTCTTATGACGCTGACGCACAAGAGCTGATTTCAAAGCCTGCCAAGCTGGCCTTCCCGATCCGCAATGGCATTCCGATCATGCTGGTCTCGGAAGCCCGCAATTTGGAGTGAGGCCCGCGGCTGGGGGCTTCACACCCCCTTGGGATATTTTCCCAAAAGAAACCCGGTCTAGGTTTTTCGCAAGAATACCGGGGCTTCGGGGGTGGAGCGGGCCGGGCTAAAAGTATAGCCGCCGGTGTCGAAATCTTTCAGGCTGTCCGGGTCGGTCAGCCGATGTTCTGCGATGAAGCGCGCCATGGCACCGCGCGCCTTTTTGGCAAAGAAGCTGACGATTTTCGCCTCGCCATTCTTTTCCTCCAGAAACACCGGGGTGATGACCTGGATGGTGAGCGCGGCTTTATCCACCGCACCAAAATACTCAACCGAGGCGCAGTTGACCAAAGCGCGCGCGCCCGTGATGGCAGCGGCTTGGTTGAGCGCGGGCGCGATTTGGCCGCGCCAATAGGCATAAAGATCGGCCCCGCGCGGGTTTTTCAGCTTGCTGCCCATTTCCAGCCGGTAGGGCTTGATCACATCCAGCGGGCGCAGCAGGCCATAAAGCCCCGAGAGGATGCGCAGATGCGCCTGCGCCCAGCGCAGCGCGTCCGCATCCAGCGTTTTCGCCTCCAGCCCGGCATAGGTATCGCCTGCAAAGAACAGTGCGGCGGGCTTTTCGGGCGCGTCGTCAAATTCGGCAAATCGGGTGACATTCAGCCTGGCCAGCGGTTCAGAAATATCCATCAGATCGCGCAGGCTATTTGCCGTAAGTTTACGCGCCACGCCCGCCAAAATTTGTGCATCAACGGCGAAGTCAGGCGCGGTGGCCGCGAAACCGGCGGGAAGGGCGGCTTCGTCGTCAAGCCGTTTGGCGGGAGAGATCACTGTCAGCATGGGGCATCATGTCGGGCGAAGGGGCGCTTGGGCAAGGGGTTATTCCTCCGCGATCACGGCCAGAAAGGCCACGCCGAAACGGTCGGTCTTCGCGCTGCCCATGCCGGAGATACGGTCAATCTCGGCCAAGGTGGCCGGGCGCTTTTCTGCGATATGGCGCAGGGTGGTTTGGGTGCAGGAGAGCGGCTTGTCGATCCCATCCGGACCGCGATGCAATTGCAGTTGCACTTCGGCCAGACGGTCAAAAATCGCGCCCGCATCGCGCCCGGCAAGCCGCATCCGCTGGGGGTGCAGCGCCCCGGTCTCGGCCCCGGTAATCACCGCGAGAAATGCCCCGCCATAGCTTTCCAGCTTTTTCGCGCCGATGCCGTTGATGCGCGCCATGCCGTCCAGATCCTGTGGCCTTGTTTCGGCCATCTCGATCAGGGTCCGGTCGGGAAAAATCACATAGGCTGGCACCCGCGCCGCCTCGGCCAGTGCGCGCCGCTTGGCCTTCAGCGCCGACAAAAGCGGCGCATCCTCATCCGAGACCAGTGTTTTCACGACGGGGCGCGAAGCCGCCGCCTCAATGGTATCTTTGCGCAGGGTGATGTTTTCTTCGCCGCGCAAAATCGGGCGGGCGGCATCTGTCATGCGCAGCGCGCCATAGCGTTCGGTATCCGGTCGCACAAGGTCACGGCCCATCATCTGGCGAAACACCGCCCCCCAAGCCGGCTTTGACAGATCCTTGCCCACGGCAAAGGTGGGCAATTGATCATGCCCGCGCTGGCGCACTTTTTCGGTGGCATTCCCCGTCAAGATATCAATCAGATGCCCTGCGCCAAACGACTCTCCGGTGCGCAGAATGGCCGAAAGCGCCTTGCGCACGGCGTCTGTCGCATCAAACAGCAGCGCGGGGCGGTCACACAGATCGCAATTGCCGCAAGGGCCGGAGGTTTCACCGAAATAACGCAGCAGCATCTCGCGCCGACAAGCGGTCGCCTCGGCCAGCCCCAACAGCGCGTTTAGGCGCGCGTGGTCGGCGTCTTTGCGCTCCGGCGGGGCGAGGCCTTCGTCAATCTGGCTGCGGCGCAGGCGAATGTCATCGGGGCCATAAAGCGTGAGGGTTTCGGCGGGGGTGCCATCGCGGCCCGAACGGCCAATTTCCTGATAATAGCTTTCGATGCTTTTGGGCAGATCGGCATGGGCGACCCAGCGGATGTCGGGCTTGTCGATCCCCATACCAAAAGCAACCGTGGCCACCACAATCAGCCCATCCTCGCGCTGAAACCGGGCTTCGGTCGCGCGCCGATCCTCGGCATCCATGCCGCCGTGATAGGCGGTTGCAGGATGCCCGGCCTCGCGCAGCGCCTGCGCCAACGTTTCGGTTTTTGCCCGCGTGCCGCAATAAACGATCCCCGATTGCCCTTTACGCGCCGCGGCAAAGCCAAGGATCTGTTTTCGCGGATTATCCTTAACCTCAAAGGCAAGGTGGATATTTGGCCGGTCAAAGCCGCGCAGAAAGGTAGAGGGAGCCTCGCCATCGAACAAACGCTCAATAATCTCGGTGCGGGTTTCTTCATCGGCGGTGGCGGTGAAGGCGGCCAGCGGCACGCCCAGTGCGCGGCGCAGCTCGCCAATGCGCAGATAGTCGGGGCGGAAATCATGGCCCCATTGGCTCACGCAATGCGCCTCATCCACCGCAATCGCCGTCACCCCCACGCGCCGCAACATTTGCAGCGCGGCACCCGAGGCAAGCCGTTCCGGCGCGAGATACAAAAGCTTCAGCCGCCCTTCATCGAGGGCCGCGAAAACCTCTTCGGTTTCCTCATCGGTGTTGCCTGAGGTCAGCGCCCCGGCCTCCACCCCCGCTGCGCGCAGCGCTCGCACCTGGTCGCGCATCAGCGCGATCAGCGGCGAAACAACCACCGTCACGCCTTCACGGCACATCGCAGGCAGTTGGAAACACAAAGATTTCCCGCCGCCGGTTGGCATGATGGCCAAAGTGTTCTGCCCCGCCAGAACGGCATCCACAATCTCCGCCTGACCGGGACGAAATTCGGAAAAGCCGAAAACAGATGAAAGGAGATCGGCGGGCGTGGGCATAAAGGTCAGTGGAAGGCGGCGACGTTGTTGGTCAAAATGATGCGCAGGCCAATGATCACGAGCAACACAACCAGCGGTGCAAAGTCGATCCCGAGGTTTTTCGGCAGAAACGCGCGCACCCGGCTATAAGCAGGCTCCAACGTGCGGTTCAACCCATCCCAGAGCTGGGCAACCAAGGGCTGACGCAGGTTCAACACCTGAAAATTGATCAGCCAGCTCATGATGATATGCGCAAAGATGATGAATTGCGCGATTTGCAGGATAAGCATCAGGATTTGGTACAAAGAGGTCATTCAGAGGCTCCAGCCACTAGGGATAGCAGATAGGTACTGTGCTCACATACAAAGGGCAACCGTTTCCGCAGTGTTTCGCTTGACGCCCCCGCCACAACGCGGCATCCCGCACGGCAAAGGAGCCTCGCATATGTACCCCTATTTGCGCATGTTCAAGGAATTGTGGAAATTCCGGAACGCCCCCGCCCTGCCAATCCTTGGCACGCATGTCAGCCACCATCGCTGCTGGCCGCAAGATATTGACCCGTGGCGCGAGCTGAACAATGGCCGCACCCTGACGCTTTACGATCTGGGGCGCATCCCTTTGGGCCAGCGCAACGGGCTGCATAAGGCGTTGAAAGCCAACCGTTGGGGCATGACGGTGGCCGGGGCCAGCACCCGCTACCGCCGCCGTGTGCGGCTGTTTGACCGGGTGGAAATGATCAGCCATTGGATCGGCTGGGATGACCGCTTTGTCTATATGGAACAAAGCATGTGGAAAGCCGGCGATTGCACCAGCCACGTGCTGATCCGCTCGGCCATCACGTCAAAATCCGGGATCGTAGCGCCTGCGGAGGTGCTTAAGGCCCTCGGCCAGCCGGTTGAAAGCCCACCCCTGCCTGATTGGGTAAAGAACTGGATCGATGCTGATGCCAGCCGCCCCTGGCCTCCGGCCAAATCCTAGGCACCAGCTGCCCGTCAGGGCTTAAAGACGTGGCGCGATACGCGCCTCAACTTGGTTAGCTTGAAGCGCATTGATCCAGTACGCTTGCGTTGCGGCTTGGTTTCAGGCTTCATCCACAAAATGTGGGGGGAACAGCATGACAACGGCCAAGAAACGCATCTGGGGTTGGTTCTTTTTTGATTGGGCCAGCCAGCCTTTTAACACGCTTCTCATCACCTTCATTTTCGCCCCCTATATCACAGACCTGTTGGGCGACGGCAGCCGCGCGCAGGCGGCCTGGGGCTATGGCATCGGTGCGGCAGGCCTGTTCATCGCAATTTGTGCCCCGCTTTTGGGCGTGATTGCGGATAAGGCCGGCGGGCGGATGCGCTTTATCTGGCTGTTCTCCTTGCTTTATGTCGTTGGCTCCTGGGGGTTGTGGTACGCCGCCCCCGATAGTTTCAACCTGACGCTTGTGATGCTGTCTTTTGCCATTGGCATGGTAGGGATGGAATTTGCGACCATCTTTACAAATGCCATGCTGCCCGATCTGGGCGATGAGAAAGAGATCGGCAAAATCTCTGGTTCCGGCTGGGCCTTTGGCTATATGGGCGGGCTGGTGGCCCTGATCATCATGCTGGCACTGTTGGCCGAAGGGGCGACGGGCAAAACCATGATCGGCCTGTCGCCGCTTTTCGGGCTGGACGCGGCGGCCCGCGAAGGCACGCGATCGGTTGGGCCGCTCACGGCAATCTGGTACATCGTATTCATGATCCCCTTCTTCCTCTGGGTCAAAGAACCGCCCCAAAAGAAGGGGATAGGCATCATGGCCGCCGTGCGCACCGCCTGGCCAGACCTGCGCGCCAGCCTGTACGGCCTGCCCAAGCAACGCAGCCTCTTTGCCTACCTAGGCTCTTCGATGTTTTACCGCGACGCGCTTAACGGGATGTATGTGTTTGGCGGCATCTATGCGGTGGGTGTGCTGGAATGGCAGGTCACGCAGGTGGGTGTCTTTGGCATTCTCGCCTCGCTGACCGGGGCATTGTTTGCATGGCTGGGCGGCAAGGCCGACAGCCGCTTTGGCCCCAAGCCGGTGATTACGGTCTGCGTTCTGGTGCTGACGGCTGTCGCCATTGGCGTCATCATGGTGTCGCGGACCTCGGTTTTCGGCATCCCGGTGGAGCCGACAAGCAACTTGCCCGATATCGCCTTTTATGTTCTGGGCGCTTTGATCGGGGCGGCGGGGGGCGCGCTGCAATCGGCCAGCCGTTCGATGATGGTGCGCCAGTCCGACCCGGAGCGCATGACCGAGGCCTTCGGCCTTTATGCACTGTCGGGCAAGGCCACATCCTTCCTCGCGCCGCTGCTTATCGGCTTTGTGACCGACATTACAGGAAGTCAGCAATTGGGCATTACCCCGCTCGTCGGGCTGTTCCTTATCGGCCTGGTTCTGCTACTATGGGTCAAACCACAAGGTGACAACGCCGTAGGATCGTGATGTTCAAAGCGCTTTCCATTGCTATTTCGCTGACTGCGGCCCTTTCGATGCCCGCGGGCGCTC
>CALEMZ010000197.1 GCA_937910975.1 uncultured Pseudorhodobacter sp.
CGGGTTTTCCTGTTCTTAGAGACGGATGATTTCGACCGTGACTATGCCCGGATGCAGGGCGCGGGCGTGGTCTTTGAGGAGGCTCCGCGGCAGGAGACCTATGGAAAGGTGGCTGTGTGGAGCGACCCATTCGGCCACCGCTGGGACTTGCTGGAACACCACTAACCTAGGCGGGGGTCCGAGTGCGCACACTTTCACACCCTATTGAATACTATTCCATTCACGTTTTTATACACCTGAGCTTGACCCGCAAAACCCGATCCTGACGCGGGCAAGGGGGCTGCAAGATTATGGCGATCAGTCCGCCTAACTTCGCCTTGCTTCAGAAAGAAAGTGACACGCGGCCCCTGATGCCGCTAGCGTTAACCTTGTTTTAAGCGCGTGCGCCGAGGATACCCCAAAATCTGCGCCAAGTCTTTGAGAGGAAATTATGTTCCCTTTGCGATATTCCCCACTTGCGCTGGTGATATTCTTGGTCCCCGTCGGACTAGCTGTCACGCTTTATCATCCGATCTGGGGCGGGCTGCTGACCGTCTTGGCGATGGCGCTTTCGGCGCTGGGGCTGTTTGACCTGACACAACCGCACAGCTCAGTGCTGCGCAACTATCCAATCTCGGCGCGGTTGCGTTTTTTGCTGGAAACCTTTCGGCCTGAAATACGCCAATACTTTGTCGAGAGTGATCAGGACGCGACCCCGTTTTCGCGCGAGCAACGCGCGCTGGTGTATCGGCGCGCCAAGGGAATAGACGGGTTGCGCGCCTTTGGCACACAGCTGGATGTGGAGAAACTGGGCCATGAATGGCTCAACCATTCGATGCAACCGGCGCATCTGCCCAGCCATGATTTCCGGATAAAAATTGGTGGTGAAGGATGCACAAAGCCTTATGATTCTTCGGTTCTGAATATCTCGGGCATGTCTTATGGTGCGCTCTCGCCCACCGCAATTGAGGCGCTGAACAAGGGGGCAGCCATGGGCGGCTTTGCCCATACGACTGGCGAAGGTTCTATCTCGCGCTATCACCGCGCGGGTGGCGGAGATTTGGTCTGGCAAATCGCCTCTGGCTATTTTGGGTGCCGCAACCCGGATGGCAGCTTTTCCGAGGAGAAGTTTCGCGAGAATGCGGGCTCCGATCAGGTCAAGATGATCGAGGTGAAGCTGAGCCAAGGTGCCAAGCCGGGGCATGGCGGGATCTTGCCCGGCGCCAAGGTCACGGAAGCGATTGCCGAGGCGCGGGGTGTGAAGCTGGGGGAAGATTGCATCAGCCCCTCCACGCATTCCGCATTTTCGACGCCGTTGGAATTGTGCGCCTTCTTGCAACGCCTGCGTGAGCTTTCCGACGGCAAGCCGGTGGGGATCAAGCTTTGTGTCGGGCATCCTTGGGAATGGTTTGCACTTGCCAAAGCCTTTGCTCAAAGCGGGCTTTCGCCGGATTTCATTACCGTGGACGGGGCCGAGGGCGGCACTGGGGCGGCCCCTGCGGAATTTGCCGACCATTTTGGCGCGCCGCTGCGCGAAGGGCTGATGCTGGTGCATAACACGTTGCTTGGTTTGGGGATCAGGGACCGGACAAAGATCATTGTTTCGGGCAAGTTGGTTTCAGCTTTTGATATCTGCCGGATGTTCGCGCTGGGGGCCGATGGCTGCAACATGGCGCGGGGATTCATGTTTGCGATCGGCTGCATTCAGGCGCAGGCCTGCCATTCAGGCAAATGCCCCACGGGGGTAACGACACAAGATCCCGGCCGCTATCGCGCGCTGGTGGTGAATGACAAATATCAGCGCGTAGCGAAGTTTCACGCCAATACCATGCACGCATTGAAAGAGGCGGTCGAGGCCAGCGGCTTGCAGCACCCGCGCGACCTGACGCCGCATCACCTGATGATCCGGGTGAACAGCCGCGAGGTTCGCTCTGCTGCCAGCCAATATCTATGGCTGGAACCGGGGGGCTTGCTGGGCGGAGATGTCACGCATCCGGCCTTTGCCAAATATTGGGATCACGCCAAAGCGGAAAGTTTTGCCTTTGCAATGTGAGGGGTTTGTTGGGCGTCAATAATTATTGAAGCGCCCTGCATTTACCGCGCACGAACGGGCAGCCCCCAGCTGCCAAGCCCAACGCCGGGGGTTTCACACCCCCGGACCCCCGTGGGATATTTTTGCCGAATAGAAAGCGGGGGTGAGGGCATTGGTTGGGATCAGGACCATTCCTATTTACGCTTCAGAACACGAAAATATATTTCATGCCAATGACATAAGGGACAGGGTGGGGCTTGAGAGAAAAGAAGGCAGAACGCTTAGAACGACCCCTGGCCTGTTTTTGAAGTGATCGCCGGGCATTGGCTCAAAAGAAAAATGGCCGCCCATCTCTGGGCGGCCTTTCTTTTATCGCGATATATCTGTGTCAGCCTGCCAGCAGGTTTGGCACAATGGTGACGACCCATGGGAAGAGGTAGAGCAGCAAGAGTGCGCCCACCTGGATCAGCACGAAGGGGATCACACCACGGTAGATATGGCCTGTTGTCACCTCTTTCGGGGCCACGCCGCGCAGATAGAACAGCGCAAAGCCGAAAGGTGGTGTGAGGAAGGAGGTTTGCAGGTTCACCGTGATCATGATCGTCACCCAGCTTGGATCGAAGGTGCCGCCATAGATGACGGGGCCGACGATCGGCACGACGATGTAAATGATCTCCAAAAAGTCGAGCACAAAGCCGAGGATGAAGAGCACCAGCATCACGATCAAGAAGACGGTAAGCTCATTGTCAAAGCTGCGCAGGAAGCTTTGGATGTAATGCTCGCCGCCGAAAGAGATCAGCACTAGGTTAAGGATCTGGGAGCCGATCAAGATGGCGAAGACCATCGAGGTGACCTTGGCGGTTTCGCGTACCACCGGGGTGAGCACCTTGTTGCGCCACAAGACCCAGCAGGCATAGAGCAGGCCAAACATCGCAAAGGAATAGGTGCCTTGCGCCACAGTCCAGGCGATCCATTGCTCGGCCGTGGTGACACCGACGCCGACGCGCAGGTCGAAGTTCACGCCGATCAGGATCATGATGACGATTGCAAAAGCGGTCATCAAGATGATGCGGCCGGATTTGCCTTGATCGCCAAGTTTGCGGTAGGCGGCGAGCAAGATTGCGCCCCCTGCCCCAAGTGCTGCGGCTGGCGTCGGGTTTGTGATCCCGCCCAAGATGGAACCGAGCACCGCGATGATCAGGATCAGCGGGGGGAAGACGACACGGATCAGTTCATTCTTGGCGAGCATCTTGGCGGCAAAAGCTGTTCCATAGAGCGCCAACGCCAGAGGGATGGCCAGAAAGAGCAGCGTCGCGCCAGGTGTGGCGTTGGGTGCGATAAAGATCATATCGACCAAAAGGCCAAGTGCCACGCCGCCAAGCCCAATCCAGAGCGGGCGGTGATCGGCCGAAGGGGCCACACCGCGCGCAGTGGTCAGGGTCAGGGCCAGAAGCAGGAAGATGGTCGCAACGCCCGTACCGATCGGCGCGCGGCTAGCGAGCTTTTCGATCTGGGCGGCTTCGACCTCGTCCGCGGTCAGTTGCACCGATAAAGCCACGCCGCCTGCAGCGTCAATCGCCACCTGTTGCGCCACAGCGTTGTCCCAACGTTCCTGGCCGTGAAGTTCAATCATCGAGGCTTTGCACTGGTCACTAACGCGGGTGCGCAAATCAGAGGTTTGGCCCGCATCAGAATAGCTGTCAACGACGAGGTCTTGGTTGCCTATCATGTTGACCTGCATGGCAAAAATTAGCCCCCCAATCAAAGCGATCGGTAGTCCAAAAAACCACAGAGTAGCTTCGCCACGGGTAACAATCTCGCCGCGCCCTTCCGAATCGAACTGGACGGCAGGGGCTTTGGATGGGTTCAGCAGCGCAAAACCGAAAGCGTAAGAGGCATAAAGCACGGCCAGCATGATGCCCGGGAGGATGGCTGCCTGGAACAGCGTGCCAACCGAGACAACAGCGGCAGAGCCGAGATAGGTGAGCGCATCCGAGCAGCCAGCGGCCTGAGCGCGGATTTCCTGACCTGCCGCGTAAAGATCGCCCGCCATGGTGCCCAAAAGCACGATCACGATTGAGGGCGGGATGATCTGACCAAGCGTACCAGAGGCCGCAATGACGCCGGTAGCCAGCTGCGGTGAGTAGCCTGCCCGCAACATGGTCGGCAGCGACAACAGGCCCATGGTCACGACGGTCGCGCCTACGATCCCGGTGGAGGCAGCAAGAAATGCCCCTACGACGACCACAGCCACAGCCAAACCGCCGGGCAGCGGGCCAAAGACGCGGGCCATGGTGGTCAGCAGGTCATTTGCAATCTTGGAGCGTTCCAGCGTGATGCCCATCATCACGAACATCAGCACCGCCAGCAACGTCTCAATCGAAGCGCCTGCGATAACCCGCTCGTTCATACGGTTCACGACGAACGACAGGTTGCGGTCCATCGCAACTTCCCAACCTTGCGGGAACAGCGGTTGCGCCACCAGTGGCAAATCCGGGTATCGGAAGTGGGTGATGTCGATGTGGTTTATACCCGCTGCGAGCAACGCTCGGTATTCATCAGAGCCGGTGTTGACTGCTTCGTGGATCAGGAGGCCGGAAGTATCGAGTACGGCGATGATCGCGAAGGCGATGATACCTGCCCCGCCGATGGCAAAGGCCACCGGAAAGCCAGAAATGATGCAG